>CANEKB010000025.1 GCA_947427985.1 uncultured Candidatus Saccharibacteria bacterium | reverse complement strand
CTTCTTTGCCGAAAGATCTCTTACTGTAATCCTAAACATTTCTCCTCTCCTTTTCGCTAAGCCCAAACATTCATGTTTAAAATCCCTATGCCCAGCTTTTTAGCTTTTGCTCTCGCCAAGACTTTATCTAGATCTACATCTTTATTTGGCCTTGCGACGTGTTCCGCTTCATTGGCTGGAACTTCAAATGCGTCCCATGCTCGTCCGCTGTCCATAGACTCTTTGACGTTAGCTTTGCTTGGGTCAAATTCGTCACAATAATCTATATACTTACCGTTGAATTTGCCGCTGGCTTTGATTTTTTCACTCATGTTGGTCACCGTTTTTGTTTATGCTTGCTTCCTTAACTTTTTATTTCCTTTCTTTATATTTTTATATCTTTTTGTCAAAGTTTCGGAAGCTTTAGCTTGGGTTATAGCTTTACCTTTTGCTACGTTTATTTTGTTTATATGTTTGTTAGATGTGTTTGTTTATTATCTAACTGTCTTCATCTTAGCACACATCATACAAAAAGTCAATACCTTTTATGCTTGTATTTTTGCTAAAGTCAAATTAACAGAGGTAAAATTCCTAATTTTTGCATTTCAAACCGTTGTATTTTATACAACAAAACTAAATTTTTACAAAAATTTATTCCATTGTTAAGCCCTTTTACGATGAAATGCAAACTTTGATCATACTTGTGCTTGCTAAAGTTTTTCAATTTATGCTAGCTTAGGAGTGGGCCACCAGAGCTAAAGCAACTTTAGAATAGGAAAGGATTTAAGGTATGAAGTGTACTTTTAGTCTCTGGCGCATCCGTGTCACACTAAAAATCGCTATCTCCCAAAAACGGAAATAGCGAAACAAACTAATATCTCCAGTCTATCACTAACTAAATAGCAAGTCAAGTTTTCCTGACGGAAAAGCTTGAACCAAAGGTCGAATAATATCAACCGCTGGTGTTCTGGTGGCTTTTTGATGCCATCCTCCCTTGATTACTCTATGGCTAGACAACGGAGGGGACGGCCATGGGCTATATAGCCAATGTATGAAGTAGTGACAGCCGTAGTGCTTACGCCTAAGATGGCATTTGTAGATGATAAAACATTTACGCTAATACCAGCTTCGCCAAAGTATACCGATTTTTTATGGATTATTAGCCCGCTGCGGACGAAAATCGAATCAGCTGTCTCGATTTATGGAATAACTAACAGGAGTGGACTCAGAAAAAATCCGTACAGCTGTACGGATTTTTACCCACAACAGGATAACCCCTATCTCGGAATAAGATACGGCTGTTCTACGTTCTGCACTAGGTCAAAATACGGCTGCATGACAAACGTCTCCTGCCCAAGCATCATCAAAATCGTAAACAAATCCGCCCTCAGCGCATCAACCGATTCATTCTCATCTAACTCCGCCTCAAGCTTTATAAACTGTCCATCAATCCCATCTACCGTATCAACATAAACCACCGTACGCTCGTCCAGCCGTAATTCTTGGCGCTGCCGGCTTACTTCGGCCACCTTCCGAAATCCCAACTGATGCACGATCCCCGACGCCTCAGTATAGTCCTTCACCTGTGTATAATTCACCCAGTCTACTCCGCTATCCTCAATATGTCGTTTAAGATACATCGCATAAGTCGCCGGCTGCTCCGTCGTTTTGACCTCAGTGCGCATCACCAACCGCGGAAAGTTCATCGCTGGCCGATAATCGTGCGGTAAATAAATCCGCTCATGCTGCCAGATCACCGGCGATAACTCCATACCGATTCCTGCGATCTGCTGATCAAATCGTTCCCGATCTACCAACCGACTCTTTACGATCAACTTCTTCATGTGTTTATTATAGCACAAACGGCTTATTCGTACCAAGTTCCCTTCCAACATAACCTTCGACTTCCCACACAGCTACTCCCGTCTATGCTATAATAGTCTCAAAATAATTGGGAGATCTTATGGTTATTGTTGCCGTTATCCTTGCCATCATTGTGTTAATCATGATTCCTGGCATCCGTATTATTAATCAATATGAACGCGGCGTCGTCCTACGTCTCGGACGCTATTCGCGCACACTTGATCCGGGCTTTCGAATTATCATTCCCTATATCGACCATATGACTAAAGTTGATATTCGTACCACACCAATGGACATCCCGAAACAAGAAGTTATCACCCGCGATAATGTCACGGTCAACGTCGACGCTGTAGTCTATGCTCGCGTCATCGACGCCAGCAAGGCCGTCCTTGAGACGACCAGTTTTCGCTATGCAACTAGCACTTTCGCGCAAACTGCGCTCCGTGACATCACTGGCAATTTTGACCTCGACGAGATCCTCAGTAAACGTGACGAGATTTCCGCCCAGATTCGTGAGATTGTTGACGCCCAAACTGACAAATGGGGTATCGATATCGAAAGTGTTCGTCTCCAGAATATTGAATTACCGGCTGATATGAAGCGCGCTATGGCTAAACAGGCTGAAGCCGAACGCGAACGTCGTGCCGCAATCATCTCTGCGGAAGGCGAAAAAGCTTCAGCCGCCGCCGTTGCCGAAGCTGCACGCATGCTCGCGCAAACGCCTGGTGGTATTAATATCCGCACTCTTCAGACTCTTGAAAAAATCAGTACTGACCCGTCCCAAAAAACCGTCATTCTCCTACCAACCGATCTTACTGACAAAGTTCACCTCCGCTAGCTCAACCAGCGGAGGCCATCAACTCCCAAAGCGGAGCTGCACAATATCACAATCTTAGACTCGACGACGCACTGCTACAGCAACGCTCACGCCACGGCTCGTTCGTGCGGATACTCTAATTCTCAACATTTTCTAGCACCCTTGCTTTTTCGGCAAAACCTTACCAATCATTTTTACTACCACCCCCACCGCCGCCACAACTACCACCAATAAGCTTACTATACTTGTCGTGTTCCGTGCTGAAGCTGCCGCCATCACTGGCTTGCCCGCACTCGTATCTGGCGCCGAAATTTGTTTTATTGGCTCAGTGTTAGCCACTTTTGGAGTTGTTAAAACTATTTTAGCTGTCTGATTCGTTTTTGCAATCGTTTGTTTCGTAGTAGCCGAGCCTGTAGCTTTTACTGTCGCGGTCCCCTTTTCTGTCTCCCCCGGAGTCTCTTGTGCTGTCCCAGTCGTCATTGCTTTACTTTGCGTCGTCTGGCTATTCGTTCGAATCATTAAACGCGTTACATATGCTCCATCTGATAGCGCACTTACTAACTCCGTGATATCCTCAGCCGTACGCTTAGCATATTCTTCTTGCGCTTTTATGCCTTGTTCGACCAAACCGTTTAGATAAGTTGTGTATCCAGTCTCGCCAACCTGGCGCGCCTCCATCGCCGCGATCTCCGCATCATTGGTAGCATTGATTAATACTACTATACTCGGTTTCGTTACTTGATTAGTTTTTGTTTCGACCACACTGGCGTTCCCTAACGCCAAAACTTCCCCCGACATTGCCATACTCAAAGCACCTGCCACCACCAGCACGCCTAAAATCTGTGCTTTCTTCACTCTCTTCTCCCAAAAATTAGTTTTACTCTTACCTCTGCTTTCAGTCTACCAGATTAGAGAGCGGGAGTCAACCTTCATCAAATCTTTTCACCCTTGCGTGCTCGATTTGCCCATTCGTCAGCCAGTTCATTCAGCTCCGTACCAACGTGACCGCGCACCCAAATTAACTCCGCTGGATTGTCGAGATAGAGCTGATATAATTCCTTTACAATATCTAAATTTTTAATTTCGCCCGACTTCTTTTTCCAGCCATTACGCGCCCAACCCGGTGCCCACTTCGTCACCACGTTAATCCAAAATTCCGAATCGCTATGAATTTCGCAAGGCTCTCCCGCTGCATATTTTATCGCCGCGATCATCGCTAAACCTTCCATTCGAATATTCGTCGAATCTTTTTCTGCTCCCAGCGCCACTGGCTTACCTTTTTCGATCACCGCATAGCCGCCCGGTCCTGGGTTCGGACTCGCGCTTCCATCCGTCCACAAAACCTTCATGCTTCCATCTCCTTAATTTTGCTGTATACATCATACCAACTATACACCCGCTGCATTTTTGGCAGTTTTACTTCTCTATTGTATGGCTGATCATAAACAAAAATCTGCGTTTTCCCGGCCAGAGTCTCTAAGTATTCCGGCAAATCCTCGATCATCAAATCTATCCCTTGCTCCGCACAATAGGTTCCTTTATCATTTGGCGCTGGCCGCCCCCGATGGAATTCGATCACGTCATATTCAATCCCATTTCGAGCCAACCAATCAATCGTAATTTCTTCCCAGTTCATCCCCTCCGGCATATCCGCTGCTGGGATATCATCATTATTTCGCCCCGTGACAATAAAAATCTCATGTCCTTCGTCACGCAACTTGCGGATTACCTCCGCCGCAAAACACTGTGCCGGCCAGATCCACATCTGGTACTTCGCATAGCGATACCAAAACTCATCGCGCTGTTCTTCCGTCAAACCAAACATCCGTCGAGTACTATGAGTTCCCGCGTCCTGAATCCCCGGCAGCCCATTCTCAAAGCAGAATTTCGCCCCATAAGCTAACATGAACTCCTGCCGATAATTCAGAACTCCGTCAATATCTATCCCAATGCGCATTTCGCCTCGCTAACTCCAACCTCAATCCTACCGTAGGCTAATGATCGAACATTTCCCATCATCATTATTGATGGTCGCGCTAAAAGTCTGATTATGTTTGTCGACCCAAATATAGCGCTTTGAATTCTTGGTCTTACCAGCAACTACTCCTTCAACACCGCCCAGTTTCTTCACGAGATCTTCATAAGTATAAGCTTTCCCGTTTTGGATGTCTGCTTTAATTTCGTTATACACTGAAAGGTCCACATCCGCATTTGCAACATTTTCTTTGTTGATAGTTGCCTGCAAAATGTAGCTATCGCCGCTCTTCTCGCGTGCAATACTTTCGTTGTTGCTCAGTTTCCATTTATATCGCTCACTAAATTCATCGTATTCTGGCTCTACCCCGATGGTCTCAGTAATCTTCTCAACACTATCTGTGACATCAATCTTCTTTATGCACTCAATTGTCGAACAGTTCGCACTAATTACTTCCTCAGTCTCATCCTCCGGCTTTTCCGCAGTACCACTCTGGATCCCATCTATGATTCCGATCGCTACCACTGCTACCAAGAATATCCCCGCAATAATCGCCACTACCAGCGCAATTTTCCTCGACTTTTGCTCCATATACCTCCTATTTCTTTATTCATAGTACCATATCAAAATCCCCCTGACAACCTTCGATTTATCATTAAAATCAGCTAGCATCTCCACCCCAAAACTCAATCAACTGAACGATTTTTAAGACATCCCACCTCTGTTATCCGCTAAAGAAAATCGCTCAGCTGATCGATTTTCTTCGTCCGCAGCGGAGGGCCAAGTAACACTGCTACATTGCAAGGGACAAGATTAGTTAGCATCGGCGTAGAATCACGGCATTGGTCAAGTATTGCCGGAGCAGGAGTAGTATCGCTGGACACTATCTTTAATGAGAATATCGGCTATAGACAAGACTGGCGCAGCTTTGCCTATTCCCTCCGTTGTCTAGCCATAGAGTAATCAAGAGAAAGGTTGAAAAGCTTAAAGCGAGCTCTTCTCCAAACTAATCGTTACATTCTCTCCGTTCACTTTCGCAATCTCGTCGTACGCAAAATTCCCATCTTCAACCAGTTCTGTCGCTAAGACTTCATTTTTTAGCGTCTCTACCCATTCTTCTGGCACTTCTGCGCTCACACTCAGCTTAATTCGATCATCAACATTCAGCCCAGCTTTCTTACGCGCGCTCTGTACTGCGCGAATCAGCTCTCGCGTCCATCCTTCCTTCGCTAAATCTTCGTTGATCGCTTTGTCGAGCCAAGTTTCTTCCCCATTTTCGACTTCCTTCACGTTCACCTCGTCACGCACGATCTCCTCAGCCCACTCTGGCAATTTCTCACCCGCATAGACTAACTTCGCCAGCGGCTGACGTACCTTCACCTGCTCCTCGCTATCACTCTTTCGCATCCGTAGCGCCAAACCTTCATTAATCACCTCGCGCGTCCGCTTCATTTCCGCCAACACTTTTTCATCAACGTCGCAGGTCATTGGATAACTACGCAGATGAACGCTTTCTCCACTCCCGGTCATATTCTGATACAACTCTTCCGCCAAGAACGGGATAAACGGCGCTAAAGCCTCTGCCATCTTTACCAAAACCACATACAGCGTAAAATACGCCTCATTCTTATCGCTATCATCTTCCGATTTCCAGAAACGTCGACGACTTCGCCGCACGAACCAGTTCGACAAATCATCCACAAACGGCAGCACCCCAGCCAGCGCCTTAGGAATATTATATTCCTCCATCCCCTCGATAATCTGGCTCTTTGTCTCGTGCCAGCGACTCATAATCCACCGGTCCAGCGGGTTCTTCAAATCCGTTACCGCCTTCCCCTCCGGCTTCCATGCCGTCTCAAAATCCCATCCATCCACCTCGGCATAAGTTGTAAAGAAATCATACACGTTCCAAATCATCGCCAGCTTCCGCTGTACATCGCTAACGTCTTTATCCGTCAACGCAAAATCCTCGCCCGAAAGCACCGGACTCGACAATAGCAAGAATCTCAGTGCATCCGCCGAATATTGGTTCATTAGGACATTCGGATCAGTATAATTGCCCAACGACTTCGACATCTTCCGGCCATCGTTCCCCGCCAAAGTCCCGGTCGTAATCACGTTTTTGAAAGCATTTTTCTCGGCTCGTTCTTGCGCCACCTTCCCGAATCCCCCAACTTCCGCTAGTGCCGTATTAACGCAGTGCACATAATAGAACCACGCCCGCACCTGCCCGACGTATTCTACGATAAAATCCGCCGGATAATTCCGCTCAAATTTTTCCTTATTCTCAAACGGATAGTGCAACTGTGCGAACGGCATCGAACCCGACTCGAACCAACAGTCCAAGACCTTCTCGATTCGCTTAAAATGCTCACCGTCGATCTCGAACTCAATCTCGTCCACCCACGGCCGATGATAATCTTCCAAACGTTTCCCACTCAGCTCATACAATTCTTCATAGCTCCCCACCACTTTCACTGTTCCTTTATCGCCCTTCCAGACCGGCATCGCTGTCGCCCAGAATCGATCACGGCTCAAATTCCAATCCGGCGCCTGCTCAATATTCTTCTCGAACCGCCCGTGCTTAAGATACTCCGGGAACCAGTTAATATTCTCGTTCTGCGCAATCATTAGCGGCTTCTGTCCTTGCACATCAAAGAACCAGCTCGGGAACGCCCGATACATAATTCGCTGTTTAGACCGCGGATTAAACGGATACTCGTGTTTAATATATTCAATCTTCTCAATCGGCCCCGCCGCCTCTAAGCACTTCGCGATAAACTTGTTCGCTTCCCAGATCTGAATCTGCCCTTCTTCGTTTGGCCGCACCCCCGCCGCCTTCAGACCTTCATCCGCTCCCGGCAAATAGCAACCATATTCATCCAGTACATCAATTACCGGAACTCCGTTCTCCTTGCCCAAATTATAGTCGTCTTCACCATAGGCCGGCGCGATATGTACAATCCCCGTACCATCACTATCCGAAACGAACTCCGCCCCCCAAACCCGGTGCGCATTCTCCGCTTTTGCCGGATAATAATTCTTCTCAAACTTCTTCCAGTCAACCAGCTTCGTCCCATCCTCGATCTCTAGTGCCTCATATTCTAACCCAACCAGCTCTTCCCCCTTGAATTCCGCCAATTTCTGCCAATTTTGCTCCAGTTTCTTCTGTAAATCCGCCGCTCGGCTCTCCGCCACCACGAAAATCCGCCCCTCCCCTGCATCATAAGCCGCATATTTCAGCTCCGAGCTCACCGCCAGCGCCATATTCCCTGGCAGCGTCCACGGCGTCGTCGTCCACGCCAATAGATAAACCGCCAACTCGCCAGCTTCTGTGCTATTTGGATTGATTGACGAATTGTCTAAACTGCTTTTTCGGGAATCTCCGGAGCTTACGAGCGAGGACGAAGATGCGCTTCGCCCGTGACGACGGGCCGAAGTGACATCGTGTCCCGAAAAGAGCTGTTTAGATGATTCGTTTGTCAGCCTAAACTTCACATAAGCTGACGGATCCGTTACCTCTTGATACGCATCATTATCCATCGTCACTTCCGACTTCGAGACTGGCGTCGCAAATTTCGTATCATACATCAGAACCTTCGCGCCTTCGTAAATCTTCCCCGCCTCATACAGCGTCTTAAACGCCCACCAGACCGACTCCATGAAATCCTTGTCCATCGTCCGGTACGCCCCCTTAAAATCCACCCAGCGCCCAATCCGATCAATTGTTCCCTCCCAGGTCTCCGAGTTCGCCACCATACTCTCGCGTGCCTTCAAAATATAATCTTCCAGACTCCATTTCGTACCAATCTCGCGCCGGTCGGTAATCCCGAGTTGCTTCTCGACAAAATTCTCTGCCGGCAGCCCATGACAGTCCCAGCCCCAGCGTCGCTCAACCCGCTTCCCCCGCATCGTCCAGAATCTCGGCACCGCATCTTTCACGATTGACGACAAAAGTGTACCATGATGTGGCATCCCTGTAATAAACGGAGGACCATCATAAAACACGTACGAATCGTCAATCGGCCGTTCCTCGACTGACTTCTCAAAAGTCTTATTTTTCTTCCACCATTCAACCAGCGCCGGCTCATATTCCGCCGCTCTTCGTCGATTCCCTGCCTTATATTTCATAAAAACTCCCGCCGTCCTCCGGCAATTATTATCTCGAGAATGTCATCATTCTTTCCTTAACTTTCACCGTTAGAACCCTAGCGGGCGGTACCATCTAACTTTTCCCAGAACCTTTAGCCAACTTTCGCTAACCAAACGTTGTATTTTTTACAACATGTTTCTCGGAACTCTTATTTCATCCTTCACGCAGATTCACGGACAATTCTACTAGAACTTCGCCACCTCTTCACTCTAAGACTAGCCAAATTCGTTCTTTTGTCAGCTCGCGGACGATTACCGCTCAAACGCTTCTTCCTTCATTATATCACATTCCCGCCCATCCGCCAATTTTCACCCACAATAAAATAATCCCTGCCCGCACCGTTACATTCTACCCAGTTGACTTTTACAGTAATCTGTGATACAATAGATAAACGGGTTCTGCCCAACCATACCTTTTGCGCTTTTTAAAGCGCACGCACCCTTAAAAGTAGTGATTTCTTACGGTAAACATCCACCAATGCCCACGAGAGGAGAGAAACTATTGAATCGAAAACTGTACCTACTGTTACTTGCGCCGGTCTTTATCCTTTTCAGCCTTACCTGCATGACAGCCAAAGCTGGAGATCCGCATATCGTTAGCTCTCGCGTCGCTGTCTTGGAGTCGTTCGAGACAACTATCGACCCATCCCCAGAATGGCAAGACTACAACAAAGTTAATACCACACCGGTCATCTATGATTCGGTCCAGGATCGCATCGTTCCTATCACAATCCCACTCAAGCCCTTGACGGAGCTCCTTGCTTTTTCACGGGATAGCCTTAGCCTACTCACCGAAAATCTTAACGCAATCGAAGAGCCTGAGCTGCCGCACACACCGCTTTTATCAAGTGTGCCGCTTGATGGCGAGGTTCAATGGCAGATCTATACACAGGCTTGCTATGAGGATCCGGTTCGTTTTTGTCTCGTTATGGCTATGGCTAACTCCGAATCAGGCTATGACCCGCTCAAGGTTGGCGACAACGGCGATGCTATTGGTCTTGTCCAAGTTCAGCCTAAATGGCACCAAAGCCGCCTCGACAAATACGGATTTACCACCGACGATCTCTTCGACCCAGTCAAATGCTGTATTGTTAGCATTGACTACTTAGAGGAGCTGGCCGGTTGCCCCGATCAAGAATTCGAAGTGACTCACGCATTGCTCATGCGTTATAATATGGGTCCCAGTGGCGCCGCAAAAGCCATGAGAAACGGCCACTCCAGCAGCTATTATAGTCGCGAAGTAATGCCTCTCTATGAGCAATATCTCACAGAATTCACACTTCCGACCTCCGAGCTGGTCTCTTGATCGCTAAATGTTCCTTCCGCCTCCGGATCACTACTTTATCTATCCCTGACCTCGCTTACTTCTAGCGAGGTCTCTTTTTATTGCTAGATCTTCCTGTTTAAACAGTACTACAATACGTCAAGATTTGACACTTTTAAGCATGTGTGCTATACTGAAAGGTAAGCTAGCGTATGCTGGCCTGGTTTTGGTGTAAATTTCATATTATACCAAACCATCTTAGATGGGTTTCAGCCTATTGAACCTTCACAAAAGGAGAGAAAAAATTGTCTAGAATGAATAACCACATCCTCACTTCCCGCAAAACCCCTGCCTTTATCATTTCCAACGGTATCTCTTGCGCCAAGCTGCGCGACATGATACGAACCGAACGCGACAAAAACCTTCCCCAATGTTTCGGTATTCAGTGTCGAACTTACGACACTCCAGATGGTCGCAGCCGCTCAATGTCGATCGCTAACGGTACTGCCGTCATGGTCCGTATTGATCAGCTGATCGGCCTGGACTATGGCGTTTACATTAGTGGCACTATCCATACCACCAACGCCAACTCCAACCATGGCACTTATTACGGTGGTATGCGCTCGAACGCCCAAAACACTGAAGGCGTCGATCTCTTACATAGCGGTGTCGAAATCGAAATGATACATTGCGGTGCAGCAGCAAAGGGTGTCGTCCTCAGTCTGCATGACCCCATTAGCGGCACCACCTTCTTCCCCTACCTGCCCGACACAGTCATTCCTCATGCTAAGCTGAAACGTTGTCTTCAGAAAATCTTCTCCGTTCTTCAGGGCCACACTTCTCAATCTTCCCCAGTTCGGTCCTGATCCATCCCGCCCCGCTCACTGAGCGGGGCCTCTTTTGTAATGCTACAACTATTCACAATCGCTAAATATTATTTCATAAAATACGAACAACAAACCGAACGCATCTTTTCTTCGTCCGCAGCGGAGCTCCCATTACGGGTTCGTCCAATGCACTTGACGCCACGGGCGTTAACATCAACTTTTGGCTATCTCCCGTTTTCTCCGACAAAAAAGCCTACCGTTTCAACAGCAACAATACTGCTTCCTATCCATCTAGTTACCGTGAAAAGCACTGGGGCTTTCCCCTCCGTTGTCTAGCCATAGAGCAATATAAGGAGAGGATGAAGATCTGTGTCTATCATCAAGCCTAAAACGGCAAACAGAGTCTTTGGCGAATATACTGGTACTATGCAGAAGAATGTATTGCTAGCAATATTACAAACCAATGTGGAGTAAAGAAAAGAATAAATAGAAAGTCAGTATGGTAGCCTACTAATACCTTTTCGAGAGGATCCGGACTTACGAGGAGGAAGAGCGCGCCATACCCGTGACGACGGGATATGGCGACGCGCCTCGTCCAGCCGTAGGAAGCGAGAGAAGAGAAAGTGTAACTTTCTCTT
>CANEKB010000024.1 GCA_947427985.1 uncultured Candidatus Saccharibacteria bacterium | reverse complement strand
ATCACGAAACTGAACCATATCGAACATGAGCACGCACATGACGCGTTAGCTGATGTGGTAGCACTAATCGAGGTGACGAAGTTGATTAAGCAACACCAGCCGCAGCTCTTTAATTTTCTTTATGATCTGCGCGGGAAGCGTGCCGTGGGACAGCTAGTGAATCTCGAGCGGCCGCAGCCGTTTGTCTACGCTTCGGGTCGTTACTCCTCGAAGTATGAAAAGACAACGGTAGCTTATCCGATTGCATCGGCGCCAAATGGGAATATCTTGGTCTTTGATTTGCGGTATAATCTTGATGAACTTCTGGCGCAGGAGGAGGCTGGCCGGGCGAAGCTAGCCGAACGAAAAGCCGCTGGCGAAAAGTCACCGAAACGGGCTTTCTATGAGCTAGAACCGTGGGAAAAGCATTATTTTCCGATTGTGAAAAAACTGCAATACAATCGCTGTCCGGCGGTAGCACCGATCGGAGTGCTCGAAAAAGCGGATGGTTGGCAAAAGCTCCAACTTACAAAAACGCAAATTGAACAGAACCTCAAGAGTCTCCAGGCACACCCAGAGTTTATTGAACGGATGGCGGGGATTAATCGGCCAGATTTCCCTCCTTCTGAGGACGTCGAATCAGCACTTTACGATGGCTTTCTTGGCGAACATGATCGTATGCTTTGCGCAACGGTGCGGGCGAACGATGCGGCGCTCTTGGCTGACTATCATCCGGATTTTGCCGATGAACGTCTGCCGGATTTATTGCTACACTACAAGGCAAAGAACTTCCCGAGTGCCTTAGCCGAAGATGAAGTCTCGAAGTGGGAAGAATACCGCACTAAACGTCTCACAAAACAGTCGGAGATCTTCTTGAAGGAAGCCTCCCGTATTCAACAGATGCTGGCCCGTGATGAAACTTTTGGTAGCAAAACCCCTGACGAATGTGCTTTCTTGGTTGAAGAATTGCTACTCTGGTATGAAAGCTTGCAACCTAATGATTATTAAGGTATAATATACACCGACATGAGCGACAACTTTATCCAAGTCCGTGGTGCACGGCAGCATAATCTGAAAGATCTGAGCGTCGATATTCCGCGCGACAAGCTTGTCGTAATTACGGGGTTGTCTGGCTCAGGCAAGTCGAGCTTAGCCTTCGATACGATTTATGCCGAAGGACAGCGCCGCTACGTCGAGAGTCTCTCGAGCTATGCTCGGATGTTTCTTGGCGTGATGGATAAACCAGATGTAGACAGTATTACGGGTCTTTCGCCAGCAATCTCGATCGACCAGAAGTCGACTAGCCGCAATCCGCGCTCGACCGTAGCAACCGTGACTGAGGTGTATGATTATCTACGCTTACTTTTTGCACGCGTGGGCGTACCACATTGCCCGATTTGTCATCGCGAAGTGCACCGCCGTAGTGTTGAGGACATCGTGAACGAAGTTATGAAACTTCCGGCTGGTAGCAAGCTAATGCTACTCGCACCACTCGTCTCGCAGAAGAAGGGCAGTTTCCAGCATATTCCAGACCAGTACCAGTCGAAAGGTTTTTCGCGGGTGCGGATCGACGGGATTGTTTATGCGCTGGACGAATTTCCAGAGCTGAACAAGAACGATCGTCACGATATTGAGATTGTGGTTGACCGTTTTATCCTCTCGCCGGACCTCCTTAGCCGTATTTCCGGTTCAATCGAACAAGCTCTCGAACTAGGTCAGGGAATTATTAAACTACTGAAGATTAACGACAACAGCACGACGATTGAAGCGCATGGTATTCGGCAATCCGGTGTCTCTCTGCGAGGGGGTCCGGAAGTTACGACTGAGGATGCAGCGCGCGAAGCCCGTGACGACGGGACTGAGCGACGCGTCCCTCGCGGAGATGACACCGAATTGCCGAACGGTGATACGCTTTATACGTTCTCGCAACGCTATGCTTGTGAACTCCATCCCGACGAACTAATCCCAGAGCTAGAGCCACGTTTGTTTAGTTTTAACGCACCCCAAGGAGCCTGTCCGACTTGTACTGGCCTCGGCACGCGCCTCGAGATTGACCCGAATCTCATTCTGAATCCGAATCTCACTATTGCTGAGGGAGGTATTCGACCATTTAACCGAGTGACGCAGGAATCTTGGTGGCTGCGCCGTCTGGAGGTTGTCGGTGAACGGCACGGCTTTTCTTGCCATGTACCGATTCGGGAGATTTCTGAGGAAAATATTCAAAAAATTCTCTATGGCACTGGTGACGAAAAATACGAAGTGAAAGTCGGTGGTCATGGTAAATGGGGAAACGGTGCGACTTATCAATCGACTTATGAGGGCGTAATTCCGACCTTGGAGCGTCGTCACCGCGAGACCGACTCGGAGTTTATTCGCAAAGACATCGAGCGCTTTATGCGTGTGCACGAGTGTCAGACCTGCCATGGTGCGCGCCTGAAGCCGGCTGTTCTTGCTGTCACGGTGCATGGGCTAAACATCGTTGACATGTGTAATCTTGATGTTGATGCTACGCTAGAGGTTTTGAAGGGTGACCTGGAATTTAATGAATCCGAACAGATGATTGCGGGTCCAATTTTGAAAGAAATCCGCGAACGAGTGCAGTTCATGCAGGATGTCGGGCTGGGCTATCTCGAGCTCGGTCGGGCGGCAAACACTCTTTCTGGTGGTGAGGCTCAGCGGATTCGTCTCGCGACCCAGATCGGTTCGGGGCTCCAGGGTGTGCTCTATGTGCTTGATGAGCCGTCGATTGGTTTGCATCAGCGTGATAACGACAAATTAATCGCTACGCTGAAACATCTCCGTGATTTGAAAAATACGGTTCTAGTCGTCGAACATGACGAGGATACTATGCGTGAATCAGACTATATCATCGATATTGGTCCGGGAGCCGGAAAGAATGGCGGTCGCCTAGTTGCTGCTGGTACGCCCGAAGAAGTCGCGATGAATGACGATTCAGTGACGGGGAAGTATTTGTCGGGTAAGTTGGAAATTCCGGTGCCAAAGAAGCGCCGTAAGCCCAAGAAAGACCAAGAGTTGGTCGTGGTTGGCGCACGCGAGAATAACCTGAAGAATATTGACGTGCATTTTCCGCTTGGGGTAATGACGGTGGTTTCTGGTGTGTCTGGCTCTGGCAAATCGACGCTCGTGAACGAAATTCTCGCAAACGAACTGCTAGCTCGACTCCATCGCGCGCAGACGGTCTCGGGGCTTCATGAACGAATTGACGGTATTGAGCATCTCGATAAATGTATCGTGATTGACCAATCGCCGATTGGTCGTACTCCGCGCTCGAACCCAGCGACTTATACCGGTGTCTTTAACCAGATCCGTGAACTTTTTGCTAAGCAACCTGAGGCGGAGCTTCGTGGCTACAAGGCTGGGCGCTTCAGCTTCAATGTGAAGGGTGGTCGTTGTGAAGCTTGTCAGGGCGACGGCGTGAATAAGATTGAAATGCACTTCTTGCCAGATGTCTACGTGACCTGTCCGACTTGTCATGGTAAGCGTTACAATCGTGAAGCGCTCGAGATCAAGTATAAGGGTAAAGACATTGCCGAGGTGCTTGATATGACGATTGATGAGGCGGTTGAGTTCTTCGAGAATATTCCATCAATTTTGCCAAAGCTAAAAACGATCCAAGAGGTCGGCCTTGGCTATATTAAGCTTGGCCAGCCGGCTACGACTTTTTCCGGTGGGGAAGCGCAACGGATTAAGCTCGCGACTGAGCTCGCCCGTCGCAGCACCGGCAAGACTCTCTATATTCTTGACGAGCCAACAACCGGTCTTCATACAGATGATGTAAAACGCCTACTCGATATCCTTGGGCGGCTAGTTGATGGTGGCAATTCGATGATTATTATCGAGCATAACCTCCATGTCATTAAATCGGCCGACTGGATTATCGATATGGGCCCAGAAGGTGGTCTCCATGGCGGCCAAGTCGTTGCACAGGGTACGCCGGAGCAGCTGGCGAAGGATTCTAATACTCCGACTGGGAAATACCTGAAAGACGCGCTGGGGTTGTAAGTGTTAAAGGTCGACGTCGGTAGCCTAGTCGGGGTGCTGGCGTTTCTCTCGGCGACCTTTTTGGCGATTGTGGTGATTTTATTTAATGATCTCGACCGTGGCTTGCGGCTGGATCGTCATTTGATTATTACCCGAATTTTGCGCTTACCCGAGCTCTTAATCCTGACGACTGTGTTGGGCGGTGTTTTGTTCATGGCGATCTGGGGCGCGACGCTAGAATGGGTTTGGCTTCACCAAGTTCTGTGGTGGCTTGCCGTGGTAGTCTCGCTTGTTTATTTTGCTTTGGTTGTTCTGGTTTTGATCGCTGCGGTTAGCTGGCTGAACTCTGAAGAACATTCTAGCCCTTGGCGGGGTTCCTATCGTGAAGAACAGCGCCTTCGCTATCTCGCTGGGCACGACTATGCTCGTACGCTGCTGGCTTGGCGGGAATTCTGGCAGGACGACAAGACATATGTTTTTCTCGGCAACGGACATTTTCTGCCGTATGTTAAGACCTTTTTGGGTTATTTGAGCCAAATTCCGTCGACATACCAAGCGGAGGCGGAGACATTATTTAGTGATTTTGCCATAGCGATGCTGCGGATGCAGAAGCGAGATGGTGTTACCCCGGAGCCGAGCTTATTTGGTTGCCTTTTGATATATTTTGAACAGGCCTATGTCTCTAAAAGCTATCAGCTGAATGATTGGCGGAGATTAATCCAGGGCTATCTGGACATTATGCGTTTGCAAGATCTGGCTGCCCTGGACGGCAATTCGCCGTTCGACTTGGCTCGGGAGCGCGAAGCCGGCGTTCCGTCTCGGCAAGATTTTTTGCGCGAGAATCTGGAGTTTATCAAAAATCCTTGGCGGGAATCCTTTGAACATTATCTCACCGATGGTTTCCCGCTACGGGATGCTCGGGCGGTGCGAGCTCTAGCAGGAACAATTCGGCAACATCATCTCATTTTTGGCTCTAGGGAACCTGATGAGGTGAAAAAGTTCCTTCGCGCACGGCGCAGGATAAGTGCTGGCGCTACACGGCGGCTGTATAGTGAGTTGATTAAACTGATTGACGCGTCGGATAGTCGTTCGTTGGCTAAGTTTCTAATCAGCCAAATTAAGCCCGAAAATAACAATGATTAGTTCAATTTGTCAATAGCAACAAATAGTTCTCTCCTCAGGGTGAAACCGCTTATTTTTATCCCTGTTTGAGCTCGCTAGAAGCCCCGAGAGGCCTCTCTAGCCCCGAAAATGATATAAACACCAGCTTTTTGCTAAAAACGCTAGAAAATGCCATAAAACGCGCCAGGGAGCATCTTTGAGTTTTAGCGATAATGTTGACAGAATATAGAAATATGGTATTCGTAGGAAAACTGCCGTAGTATATATTGTGCGGCAAGCTCATTGGTTGCTTTTATGAAAGGCTAAAAGAACCGCTTTCTCAGAGAAAACGATTCCGCATGTACTTGAGTATATATTTTGCTGGAAGGCCTTGAATAAAGTAACTAGCAAGCTCGCCGTATACTGTATGTTCGCTACAATCTTCATCCTCCCTTATATTACTCTATGGCTAGACAACGGAGGGAGTCTCCCCAGAAAGTCCATTCTTCTGCGCTCATATTTCCCTCCGGATACCATAACGTTGCACTAATGGGCATATTTAACGGACCGATACCAAGAGATCTATTGGCCCAGATTCTAACCAATGTTCCAACGTCCCTAATACTACCGGCGTCATTATAAGTCCCAGCAAGCCCGCTGCGGACGAAGAAAGATCGGAAACATAGTTTTGTCCAAAAACGGAGAATCCTTACAAAATTCGAAGATTTGCCATTCTACTGTTGACTTTGTCATCCCGCTCATGTAATATAAAAGACATAAGGTCACAAAATAAAAATTTTAAACTAAAAAGGAGAACTTATGACAAACTTAACTAAAGCTATTGCCGTGCTCGGCGTGGTCGCCGGACTCGGTGTGGCTGCTTTGCCATTAAGCTCGTATGCTGTAACCGTCATTGATGGCGAGGCTCCAGCAGAAGGGGCTGTGGAAGGCGCAACGTATGATGGCACTAAGGATGGTAAGGTTGAGACCGGCGTCGGCGTCATGCTGAAAGTTGAAGACGAGCTCACTATCGAGGCTGATAAAAGTACAACTGACAAAGTCGACCTTTCTGCTGATGGACATACTGGCAATGTCACTCTTACCGTTGTGACCAACAACCAGAAGGGTTACAATCTTACTATCAAAGGTAGTGGTGCAAACCCACTTACTTTGAAGAGTGAAAATGACGACGAAATCACTGCTGGTACTGGCACTTTCGCTGCTCCAGCCGCCCTCAGTACTACTGTTTCTGAATGGGGCTATCGCCTTGCAAGCTTCGAAGCTGACAAATATGCTGGCGTAACTACAAATGACGTCGAGATTAAAAGCACTACCACTCCGACCGGTAATAGTGGTGACGAAACCGTCGTTACCTTTGGTGCTTCCATTAAAGATGGCCAGCCGGCTGGTACTTACAACGGCGAGGTTACCTTCACTGCTACCAACAACGCTAATAGCTAATTCTTGGTCGTGACTTTACAAATATCGCTCAGAAATGGGCGATATTTGTTTTACCTTATGCTATAATGATAAGAAATAAGGAGGTTAATGAAAAAGATAAAAACACTTTTGACGGCGCTCATTCTGTCATTCTCGATGATTCCAGCAACGGCTGTATTTGCGGAAGATGACGAAAACTCCGTAAACTATGTCCTTGGTATTACTCCTACCCAGAAGGGTTTCGAGACTATGGAGCCGGGTGAGACTTACGCTGGCAGCTTCAAAGTTCGTAATAAAGGTGGTGGCGAGTTCAGCTATAAGATCGAAGTGACGCCGTATAGTGTCGAAGGTGAAAATTACAGTCCGAATTACGACAAAGAAACAAAATATACCGACATTGTAAAGTGGATCTCTATCGACAAAACTGAGGGCACTGTTGCTAGGGGCCAGGAAGAAGATATTTCGTACACTATTACAGTACCGGAAAATGCGCATGGTGGCGGGCAAGCAGCTACTATTATGGTGAGTATGGGTGGAGATAGCAATGAAGGCCTCCAGACTGTTCGTCGTCTTGGTTACCTTGTCTATGGTAACGTCAACGGTGACATTATCCGCACTGCGAAAATTCTCGAAAACAAAATCCCTAGCTTCATCTTCGACCCCCCCATCATCGCCACTTCGGTCGTCGAGAACACTGGTAATGTCTATACGAAGGCTTCCTATACGCTTCAAGTTTTTCCGCTCTTTAGTGACGAAGAGATATATACTACCGAGGAGAACCCAGATGGTAACATACTCTTCCCTGAGACAAAACGCTATAGCGAGATCTCTTGGGAAGGTGCGCCGGCTCTCGGTATCTTCCGCGTGAAGCAAACCATCAAGATTTTCGATGAAGTTTCCGAGGTCGAGAAACTCGTCTTCCTCTGTCCGCTCTGGTTTATTGCTATCATCCTCCTACTAATCTTCTTGATTATCTTCTGGATCGTTAGCCGGGTGCGTGGGCGCAACCGCGAATAAACGCTAGCTAAATTTCCTGAAGCGGGCCAAAAGCCCGCTTTAACCTTCCGCACCTCTTGCCACAGAGATAAAATTGTAGTAAAATAGTCAAAACAAAGGAGTTTAATACCATATGTCTAATCAATTAGTTTTGGAGAAACGCACCGAGAGCGGCCGCAAGGCGAAGGCTCTACGTGCTGCTGGCTTGATTCCGTCGGTGGTCTATGGCCTCGAAACGCCGATTCTTGCCTCTTCTACTTATAATGCAACCGAGAAAGTCTTGCTCGAAGCCGGCTATCACTCGCCGATTGAGCTCATGATCGACGGTAAGCCACAGCTCGCTATCGCTAAAGATATCGCTGTCGACCCAGTTAGCCGTCGTATTATTAACGTCGAGTTCCAAGCGGTCTCTGCCGACGAAATCGTCGAAGCGACTACTCCGATTCGTATCGCAAACTACGAGCAGTCCGAAGCTTCGAAGCTCCACTATGTCTTGCTTCAGGTTATGGAAGAGATCGACGTCAAGGCCAAACCAGCCGATCTTCCGGAAGAATTGGTTGCCGACGGCGCCAAGCTCGCTGGTCTTGATGGTAAGTTGACGGTCGCTGATCTCCAGATGCCGAATGGCGTTGAACTAGTTGATAAGGAGCTCAGTGAGAACACTGTCATCGCGAACGTTTACGATCCGGCTGCTGAGGCTGCTGCTCGTGAAGCTGAAGCTGAAACGCCGGCTACCGAAGCCGCCGAGGCTCCTGCGGCCGAAGCTGAAAAAACCGAGTAAGTAATTATAGCTCGGGATAGTTATAGAAGAGCTTCGACTAAAGTAGCTTTAGAATAAACTTTGCAAATCGGGAAATCCCGCCTCTGTAACGAGGCGGGATTTTGGTAGGCCGACGAGATGATTGCCAGGAGAGCTTAACTTGCCCAGCGACCAAAAGGATTGCTATCATCGTAGCCAAGGCTAAGTCTGAACCGTATCGGGTTGTAAACCTTCAGTTTCCATTTGTAGAACGCCACAATGGCAATGACAACCAAACCAATACAAATGGTAGCAACGGTTTGGTCTGTGCTGGAACCGAAATTCTGCCGAACAAACCTGAGACCACTACGCAAGACCAGCTCGGCCGAATTAAAACTGAGCGGGCAAAGGTCAACCTCGAAAGTGTAGGGACCGTCCGTCCCCTTCAGCAGGTCACGCATTTCGCACACGACAGAGCGACTTATGGAAACATAAAAATTGCCAGTTGCTAAAGTCAGTAACTCGGGCCGCTTAGTAAAGACGTTGAAATGGACGGTTTGTTGTGTCGCCATATCAATCACTACATCCATTGGAGTATCCGAACGGGGTTGGGGCTGACCTAACCAGGCATCCAACTCAGTGTAGCCAAAACTCAGTTTGTAGGTGTAAGTGGAAATTTGGCCGGGATATAGCGTGATTCCTGGTATGGCAGGTATCGACTTTAAGCGTTCAGGTATCTCGGTAATCGTCACGCGCCCACAATAATCGGGGTCATAGATGTGGTCTAACCGACCAGAGGCAAGCTCGTATCCTATGGTAATGACAGCAAGTGTGCAAGTCAGCACGAGCGCAATGACGGCGGCGGTGATGGCTTTTTGAGCCAAATCCATTGTAGAGATAACCTTTCTCATGACATTCCTCCTAATTGTCTGATTTTTGATGTGGACTAGGGTTAGTTTATCTCATCAGCTTTTAAGCTGCTAGACCGGTAATTATGGGGTAATCAATGCTAATTTAGGGCAAAGATTGAAAAAAGGCCTTATCCCATCATTGTAGCACAGATTATCAAAAATGTCAATACTATTTATGTTTATAATCACTCTTGTCAACAAAATTCTCATTTTTGTCGTATTACGATCTTTAGCTTAACCTTCTTCATCCTCCACTTGATTACTCTATGGCTAGACAACGGAGGGAGTAACCACGTTGAACATAATACGAGGTGCTAGATATGATTCTTTCTTCAAGGACAAATCGCCCAGCCCGACCCGTTCCTAGTGCGTTACCGCCCCAATACTCGCCATCCCAACCTGGAAGATGATAAGTATGATCGTTATCGAATATCCCGCTGCGGACGAAGAATGATTGTGATTAAACTTATTGTTTACTAATGGCGATATAATGCTATGCTTAAATATTTTATTCAGGCGAAATGCGATTTTTGACGTACTTATGCTTGCTAAAAAATTTCAATTTGTGCTAGCCTAGGGGTAGGGCGAGGAGACGCGACATTAACAAAGGTCGAAAAATCAACTTCTGTAGTTTTAACAGTTAGAAAGGTGAATAAGCATGAGGAAAGTTGCTTTGGAGTTTGCGATCGATAAAGACCGTAAAGTCTCCAAAATAAAAATTACTTTCGACCTAAGCCGAAAGTAATTAGCAAATAATTTGTGTTTCCATCTTAACGCTTTAATTCTAAAATGTCAAGCCTTGCCTAACCGGTAGGCTTAGCTCCTTGCCCCATCTTGTCTTTCTTCGTCCGCAGCGGGTATCCAAATCATTGGTCCGGAGTTTTTCGAGAAGGTGGTAGTTATAATTATTCTTGGGCAGGTCAAGCAAAAAACGATAGCTCGGACTATTCTTTATGTTTAGGCATATGGCCGTCTGTAAGCAATACTAACTATGAGGCGTATAGATATTTCGCACCTTCCCTCCGTTGTCTAGCCATAGAGTAATATAAGGGAGGATGAAGAAATAAGGAAAAGATAATATATACTACTGGACTAGGAACGAAGATTATCTTTTCCATCATTTATGTTATAATTTTCACATGAATCCCCAGATTTATCTTGATCATGCTGCTGCCACTCCGGTTAGCCCGAAAGCACTCGCTGCGATGCAACCATACTTTTCGGAGTTTTTTTATAATCCTTCTGCTCCATATCTTCCAGCTAAACGAGTTCGTGAGGCTTATGAGATGGCGAAGGACACGATTGCGCACGTAATTGGTACGAAGGGGGTTGATCTAGTGATTACCTCTGGAGCAACCGAATCTATTAACCTAGCGTTCACGTCTTGTCTGGGTAAAGTCCTTACTCTTCCGATTGAGCACGCGGCGGTGCTAGAAGCTGCTAAATTGCATGATTACGACTTGATTAAGGTGAATCGCGCTGGGCTGGTTGATCTAACGGATTTTCGGCAAAAACTTACGCCAGATGTTGAACTAGTCTCGGTTTCGTTGGCGAATAATGAGCTTGGCACGATTCAGCCGCTCGCCGAAATTGCCGAAATCATCCGCGCCGAACGTCAAAGCCGCCTCAGAAATGACAATTCTACGCCTCTATATTTTCATTCCGACGCTTCGCAAGCTCTTAATTTGCTGGATATTAACGTCGCGCGCTTAGGTGTAGACCTTTTAACGCTTAACGCCGCTAAATGTGGCGGACCGAAAGGAGTCGGAGCACTCTATTTGGCGCATGGTGTTAAGTTATCTCCGGTTGCGGTTGGTGGTGGTCAGGAGCGTGGCTTACGTAGTGGTACTGAGAATGTCCCCGGCGTAATCGGCTTTGCGACGGCAGCTTCCGAGGCGAAAGCGCATCTCGCTGGTAGCCGCAAAAAATATCAAGAAATGACAAAAGTCTTACGTACTGAGTTGGCTAATCTTGCAGATTTTAGCCATTTTCCGGCGCCAGTTTTCCTTGGCAATCCGAAGCATCAGCTAGCGAATTTTGCCCCGGTATGCTTTCCGGGTCTAGACGCAGAGCGTCTGATCTATAAGCTCGAACAGCAGGGAATCTACTTGTCGACTGGTGCCGCTTGTGCTGCAAATAAGGGCAGCAAATCGCATGTGTTAGCGGCGATCGGTCTTTCTGATCCGGAAATCGCCGGCTCGCTTCGGATATCGCTTGGCAGTACGAATACGCTTGGACAAATCAAGCGAGCCGCTCTTACTATCCGTGAAGCGGTCGAGCAAGAATACCGTCGCCTAGCGAAAGCTACTTTGTAAGATAAAGACCTACGAAAATCTTAATCATGCAACTCTCAATACCGGCGGTTTTCTAGCTAAAAAACGAAAATATGCTATAATATAGGCATGAAAAAGCGCGTTTTTCTCGGTATGTCTGGCGGAGTCGACTCAAGTGTGTCGGCAGTCTTGCTAAAAGAACAAGGCTATAATGTTACTGGGATTTATATGAAAAATTGGTCTCAGGACCTCCCCGGCATGAAATGTCCTTGGGCGGAGGATCTCGCCGATGCAAAACGCGTTGCGGTGCAGCTCGACCTCGACTTCGAAGTCTGGGATTTTGAAACTGACTATAAGCAGAAAGTCGTCGATTATATGCTGGCTGAGTTCCAAAAGGGGCGTACGCCGAACCCGGATGTGATTTGCAATGAACTGATCAAGTTTAAGCTGTTCTACGACCAGGCGATCGCTCGTGGTGCCGATTATATCGCAACTGGCCATTATGCTCGCACCCGTAACGACGGGCCGCGAGAACGCCGTGTCTCTGATGAGGACATAGCCCCAACCCATCTACTACGCGCTCGAGACGAGAATAAGGACCAAACCTACTTCCTCTATCGCATGAGCGATGCCGCTACAGCACGAACCATTTTTCCGGTCGGAGATCTGACGAAGCCTGAAGTGAAGCGGCTTGCTGCTCAGCATGGTCTTGACGTTGCGACGAAGAAAGAATCTATGGGCGTGTGTTTTGTTGGCGAGGTGGG
>CANEKB010000023.1 GCA_947427985.1 uncultured Candidatus Saccharibacteria bacterium | reverse complement strand
ATTGTAGTTTTGCGTCCCCAATGTTGTTACTTAGGTGAGCAATTTCTACAATATACCGCAGTAGATAAGCTCTAGTTCAAAAATAAAAGAACGAAGGACAAAACAGTCCATATTTCCATTGTAGCATAGAATTATGATAGTGTCAATACCTACACCACTATTTAGTGGATTTCTTGGTAGTCTTTCGGGTCGTGGCTTTCTTTGTGGCGGTCTTTTTAGTCGTGGCTTTCTTGGTGGCGGCTTTTCGTGCAGTAGTCTTCTTCGTAGTGGTTTTAGCAGCTTTTGTGCTAGCTGTTTTGGCTCCGCGACGAGCAAAACGACCACGGGCCGGGGTTTTTTCATCGAGGCGCTTTTTGGCTTCCTCAAGTGTAATCGACTTCGGGTCTTCGTCTTTCGGAATTTTGACATTATTGAAGCGACCGGGGCCTTTAATGTAGGGGCCATAAGCGCCGTTAATAATCATAATATCGCCCCAGTCGGCAATAATCGAGTCGATTTTCTCTTGATAAAGCTTGGCAGCTGTGTCGAAATCAATTGTATATGGGTCGTAATCTTTGATCTGGATATTGTACTTGCCGGCTTTAAGGTAAGGGCCAAAAGGACCGCTAGCGGCGATGATTTCGGTGCCATCTTTGGTTTGACCGAGAGTGCGGGGCAATGCTGGCATAGCTAGCTGTTTTAAGGCTTCTTCGAAAGTGACAGTCTTTTCGGTTTTACCCTTCGGCAGTGGCGCGAAGCGCGGCTTTTCACCGGATGATTTTTCGTTATCGCCCAGCTGGATGAAGCCGCCATTACGACCGATTTTGGCGTAAATTGGGCGGCCAGTTTCGGGGTCTTTCCCTAGTTCCCTGGCATTGTTGTAGCGAGCAGCGTCGTCGGATTTCAAAACTTCTTTTTGGAACGGGGTATAAAAATCGCGCAACATTTTCACTCGTTCGAGTTTATGTTCGGCGATTTTATCGAGGTCTTCCTCAATATTGGCGGTAAATTTATAATCAACGATGTTGTTGAAATTATCGACCAAGAACCCGGCTAATAATTCGCCGATTGGTGTTGGCAGTAATTTCCCCTTGGTTGAACCGGTTTTCTCGGTGACGATTTCGCGTTTGATTTTTCCTTTTTCGAGTGTGATTTGGACGACTTCGCGTGGTTCGCCCTCGGATTCGCCTTTGATGACGTAGCCACGGGTCTGGATAGCGGACATAATTGTGGCATAAGTTGACGGACGACCGATACCGAGTTCCTCAAGTTTCTTCACCAGTGAACCTTCGGTGTATCGGGCAGGTGGTTTGGCGAAATTTTGGCGGGCAACGATTGACTCGGCTTTGAGCGGATCGCCGCTGTTCAAGGCTGGAAGTTCGTCTTCTTTGGTGCGGCCGGTTACCTTTAAGAAGCCGTCAAATACAATAACCTCTCCTTTAGCCTCGAAAGTGGATTTCGGCTCGGCACTGGTCGTAATCTTGACCACGGTTTTTTCAGTTTTAGCTTCGGCCATTTGGGTAGCAAGAGTGCGGTTACGAATGAGTTTATAGAGCTTCTTTTCATATTCGGTTTTTCCAGCGACTTCCTGTTCGATATGGGTTGGACGGATAGCTTCGTGGGCTTCCTGGGCGCCAGCGGACTTAGTCTTAAAATTACGGACCTGAAGATATTCTTTACCAAATTTTTCTTCGACGTAATGTGCGGTCATTGCGATGGCTTGCTTCGAGAGGTTGAGGCTGTCAGTACGGTGATAAGTAATTAAGCCGGCCTGGTAGAGGGCCTGAGCGGCAGACATGGTAGATTTAGTCGACATACCGAGGCGCGAGTTGGCTTCGATTTGCATGCTAGCAGTAGTAAAAGGCGGCGCTGGGCGGCGAACACCTGGGCTAGTCGTAATATCAGAAACTTCAAAATCGGCGCCAGTGACTTTTTCTAGATAATCGGTGGCAGCTTTCTCAGTGTCAAAAGTTTTGTCGAGGGTGGCAGGGAGCTCGTCTTTATCCTTCGTTAAGAATTTTCCGGTAACTTTAAATTTAGCTTTGCTAGCAAATTGGTCGATTTCGTGTTCGCGTTCGACGATAAGGCGGAGTGCGGGGCTCTGGACGCGTCCAGCCGAGATAGCGCCCGGGACTTTGCGTCGGACTACTCCAGAGAGGTCGTAACCGACTAGCATGTCGAGGGTTTGGCGGGCTTGCTGCGAGTGAACCATGTCCATGTCAACTTTGCGAGGGTTTTGGATGGCATTCTCGAGGGCTGGTTTAGTAATTTCGTGGAACGTGATACGATTGGTGCTCTTGGGAAGCTTGAGAACTTCCATAAGGTGCCAAGAAATTGCTTCGCCTTCGCGGTCTTCATCGGTCGCGAGCCAGACAGTTTCGGCGTTAGCGGCAGCCTTTTTAAGATCAGAAATGATTTTTGTGTGCCCAGGATCAATTTCATAAGTAACGTCAAAAGTCTCTTTGTCGACGTGAGTGTCTTTGCGAATATGGCCAACCGAGGCGAGGACATGGAAGTCGCGACCGAGGTACTTTTCGATGGTGTGAGCCTTGGCAGGAGACTCGACGATTACTAAATTTTTAGGCATATATTTATTACAATATGCTATTTTGCGGGAAAAAGCAAGAATTTGCCACAATTTCACAAATAGACTTCTAATACGTTTTCTCGGCCCGCGTCGCCATATCCCGTCGTCACGGGTATGGCGCGCTTTTCCTCGCCGTAGCTCCGGATGGCCTCGAAAAGTATCAGAAGCCTATTTGTGAAATTGAAGAGCATTTTATTTTCCCGCAAAATAGTGTATCGCAGTACTACTCTTCATCCTCCCTATGATTACTCTATGGCTAGACAACGGAGGGGTTGAGCCTCGTATCTTACGGTAGTTCGACTAGTCCATGTTTGGCTTGAATCGGCTTTTGAATATAAGTAATAGGTACTAGCTACGCGTGAGGAAATGATATAAGCACCATCGCTAATATATTCAAGTGCCGGCCTATAATAACTAGGTCTTCCGCTGCGGACGAAGAGACGGCATAAAAAACAGCCGCGACAGAAGCGTCGCGGCCTGGATAAGATGCGTAGGAGGGTTCGGATCAGATGTTGTACGGATCACCGTCAAAGACGAAATTCCCGTCCGCGTCGGTAAGATCGCTGGCCATGCAGTTGATGCGCCACTGGGTCTTCTCATCTTCGCCAGGCTCGCGCCAGTAGAGGAGGTTGTCCTCCTCGTCAGTGATAGCTAAGCCGTGCCCGAGACCGAGATATCCGCCCCGGCCACCGAAGTAAGAGAAAACGAATCGATGGCTGGGCGAATCGGTGCCATGGGAATAAGTATAGATAGTAAAGGTTGCGCAGGCATAGGTGGTCCCGCCAGGGTTGAAATTACCGATGCCCCGATCGGAAATTGCTGCGCCGGCGAAGTCACTTTCTAACTGATAATCTAGAAAATGCCGCTCCACGAAAAATTCCTCTTCGTCGGAGCAATTATCGAAATGACCAAAGATTCGGAGACCTTTGATGGTTTCGTCGATCATGGTTTGTTTCATGCTTATGTCTTCCATGATTACCTCCTAATTGTAAATTTTTAGAAAAAAGAGACTATTCTTTACCATTAGCGTCCGGAACGACAGTGTAGTTGTCCTCGCCGATTTCGATAACGGAGCCTTTGGGAAACTCTCCAAAGTCGAAGCTTACCAAGGTGCCGCCTAAGTTGCCGAGCATCTGGCTGAGCACCTGCTCGATTAACCCCAGTGGTATGTCGGAGAGGGCTTGCAGGATTCTTCCGATTTCTTCCGGCGGGATATTGTCATCGGCGCTAACGATGATGTTGGCTTGGCCAGGGACAAAACCGGGTGACATGGTGTCAAAACATAACTCGAAACCGGGTGGCATGATGCCGAGAATGGGACCTTTCTGGGCGCTGGGCGTGAATGGGTTAATACGATCTTGGAGCTTATGCGATTCAGATCTTTTAGAACCGGACATGTGCTTCCCTCCTTGTTTTCAGAAAAATAGCAGGCTGGTGGGTTTGGGATGCTTTTTGCAATGGATTGATTGTTATCTATCTCCTTTTCTCTAAGATGTACTTTGCGGACAGATGTAATTGCAGTGCAACTTTTTGATTTTATAACCTAAAATGTGTTTTGTCAAGATGATGAAGGCTGAAAAAGACCAAACATAAGAATTTTGGCCAACAAAAATGGCTCCAGGTAAGGGTGGGCATCACCTGGAGCCGTTCTTGGTACCTAGATACCCCCAGGTAAGGGTGGGCATCACCTGGAGGCGTCTAGGCCCTATAACGCATCGTCGTTCGACCCCGGTTACCCGGGAGCGCGACCCACCTCACACAAACACGGGGCCCGCCGGTTATAGGGATTGCTATGCCTTCGAAGCTTCCCTAAAAGTGGAGGTAATACTTGCAGTCTACGACCATAAAAAGAGAAATCGTAGACCCTAGGGGTTTCAAAAGCACGCAATTTTTGCTACGCTAGAGACAAGCCCTAGTGTAACGAAAATTATGATTTATTTAGGTACAGTTGGAGTCGTGATGCATAATAACTCTAACTAATAAGCATTATAGCACACGGGGTATAAAATGTCAATACTTTTTTCACAATTTCTTTCAAAAAACAACGAAATTCGACCTCAGGAAGCCGATTTTACAGAGGTGTTAAGCACTATTGCGCTTAAGCCAAAAAAGTTATATTTTTATGGAAAATTGCCGGAAAATCAGCTGGAAAATGGTTGCAAAAAGACGCGAGTTAGGCCGAAAACTCTGGCGGTAGTAGGGACGCGCAAACCGACGAAATATGGTGAAGAAGTTGCGTATAATTTGGCCTATGCTGCGGCAAGGCGGGGTGCAGTGGTGGTTTCGGGGTTGGCTTACGGGATAGATTCGATTGCGCATCGGGCGGCGCTGGACGCGGGCGGAGTGACGGTGGCGGTGCTCGGGACACCGATTGATAATATTTATCCGAAGGCGCACTATCGTTTAGCTGAGGAAATTGTCGAAAAAGGCGGTGCGGTACTGAGCGAGTTGGCGCCTGGTGCGGAATTTTTTCCAAAAACTAGCTTCTTGCAGCGGAATCGGCTAATTTCGGGCCTAAGTGACGTGGTGGTAATTCCGGAAGCGGCGGAACGGAGCGGTTCGTTAAATACGGCAGCACATGCGCTAGAGCAGGGGCGAGAGGTCTTCGCGGTGCCAGGAGATATTACGCGACCGCTGTCAAAGGGTTGTAACCGACTGATTTCGCAAGGGGCAATTCCCTATCTGGAGCCAGCGGACGTCTTAGATCTATTATTCCCAGTGCCAGTGCAGAAGAAAAGGATGGTACAGGAAGCGTTAATTGGCGACAACGATGGAGAAACGGCGATTTTGGCGAAGCTAAGAGCGGGAATCCAGCAGGGTGAGGCGATTTTGACAGAGACGGGGCTTGTGCCAGCGGTTTTTAATCAGCATATAACAATGTTGGAGATCAAGGGGCGCGTGAGAGCGCTAGGATGTAATCGCTGGGCGTTGAAATAGATAGATAAAAAAGGCCCGCTCAAAGCGGGCCCCAACAGAGCCTTTAAAGGCTGCGTCGGTGATGTTTTGGAGGTGTTTTGATCAGTTGCTACCGTTTCCGCCGCCGAAGGTCAGGACATCATCGTAGACCGGAGCCAGACAGGCGCCCGGCAGCGGCGGATGAGCCGTGTGGTCCATGCCGGTCAGACTCTTCAGAGAGAGCAGATCAATGGCGTGATCTCCGAACTCGATGAAGCGGACCTCGCCGTCCTTGGCGAAGGTGTCGTAGGTCATTGTGAAATAAGCGTTGGCGGGGACGCCGCTGCTCAGAACACTGGTGGCGTCGGACAGCTTGATCTTGTCCAGAGGCTTCTTGCCGTCATCCTCCAGGAGGGGGATGGGCTGACCATCCAGGGCCAGCGCGTTCTTGGCGTAGCAGAAGAGCAGATACTGCCCATCGTTACGGCTGATAGGGACTGCCTGGACGATTATAGCAGCGATCTTGCCCTTGATGGTGGCGCCGTTGTTGTTGCGGTCGGACATGGCCACAGGGATGTCTGCCTGCTCGTTGTAGGCATACTTGATGAACTCGAACTCCAGGCCGGCGAAGGCGGAGTCGTGCTTCTTGTTGATGCCGTCGGTGAGGGCGGTTGCGTCAGGACCAGCGGTAACACGGAGTCCCAGCGGAGAGATGGTTTTGTTCTTCTTGCTTTTAGACATGATAAAATTCCTCCTTGTGATGTTCTAGTCGGGCGGAGCCGACTGTTTGTTTAGGGCGTGGAGCCCTCCGTCTTAGGCTGTTTTTTGCCAAAAGTGACAAAATGTAGCCTATCTGTCAGGGGCGATGCGAAACGTCCCTAGACTGATACCTCCATTGTAGCACAGATATCTGAAAATGTCAATAGTTAAATCATAAGAAATAAGGAAAGATAGTAATATTCATTCCTAGTTTGCTCTAAGAAGGCTATCATATTCTTCGGGACACGATGTCGCTTCGGCCCGTCGTTACGGGCAAAGCGCATCTTCGTCCATCGATTCTTTCGGAATCTCCCGATTCTGCTCATCCTCGGAAAAGCCAATAAATTGCCTTTTCTCTCGGATGTTTGAATCGGCGCTCGTAAGCTCCGGAGATTCCCGAAAGAATAGATAACCTTCTTAGAATAAACTAGACACAAATTCTATCTTTTCCTTATTTCTTTCATCCTCTCCTTAATTACTCTATGGCTAGACAACGGAGGGAGAAAGCTTCATAGCGTCCTGATGTTCGATAATTAGCTGCGGAGACAGATGAGCCTATTAGCAAATAGTAACGTCCTGGATATTCTTTGCCAGCAAACGATGGCCAACCATAAGAAGTGGCGGTACTATAAACGGATCCTATAGCAATCCCAACAAATCCGCTGCGGACGGAACCTGTCCCAATCTTCAAAAAAATGGTAGCACTGTGTTAGCATTAACTATTTCTTCGTCCGCAGCGGAAGAGCTGATCATTTGTGGGGTGCGCAACTTTATACCGGAAAAGACTTTCGTCTTTGGTCGTCAGCACCAAGTGAATCATCCGCCTTTAGCGCTTATAATCTGCTTGATAGCGGCACTGATTACGTTTCTACTGCGCAATCCTATTCTCGACTAGCATTGTTTTCCCTCCGTTGTCTAGCCATATAGAGTAATCAAGGGGAGGATGAAGAAGATAAACTTCTGAATAAAAAGAGTAGCTTGCTAGCCTTTTTATGAGAAAATGCAGGCTTTCTGGCCGGAGGACAGAAGAAGGTTAAAAGCTAAAGCGTATGCTCGTCGATAGAGTGACAAATCTCAGTAAGGAGGTTCGGGAGGAGCTCCTTTTCTTCGGGGGTGAAGCGCGAGAGTACGAAGTCGACATCGCTCAGCTTGGCGCGAAGTTCGTCGTTATTGGTGCCGAGGCGGAGACGCGGAAAATCGTCGGTGCCGAGGTGGTGCGCGATAGACTTTAGACCGTTGTTGCCGCCGCTGGAACCTTTGGCGCGATAGCGGATAGTCTGGAACGGTAAGTCAAAATCGTCGCAGATAGCGAGGATGTCGGCGGGGTCGATTTTGTAATAATTAGCAAAATCTTTGACCGCGAGGCCAGTATCGTTGTAAAAATAGCGGGATTTGAGGAAAATGCGGTCGCCGTCTTTGAGCCAGATGGCGTGCATTTTTTGGTTTTCCCAGGTAAGGTTGTGAATTTTGGCATAAAAATCCAAGGCGAGACTGCCGAAATTATGGCGAGTCCAGTTGTAAACGTCGCCCGGGTTACAGAGACCAACGATAAGTTTCATATGGGTATTATAGCACAGATTTGGTTTGCAGTTAAGGCGGGATGGCTATTGCAGTAAGAACGTAACCGTAAACAATATGATGACAAGTAGGTTTAGCACGATTCTGCCGATGATGCGGGGAAGTTTTTCCTTGAGGTTGCTTGGAGTGCGAATGGATGTATAAATAGCATATATAATAAGCGCTATTGAAAAGAATATACTGGCGATGCTGCCGCAAATTGCAAGAATTGTACTGATGAAATCTGGGGCAAAATAGCTAGAGCCTTTATAGTAGTCGCTTGACGTTGCGGCCGTATGGAGAGGCAGTCTTAATAACACGGCGGCGAGTGCGACTATGCCACTAGCTAAACTGACGGACATTAGGTAGTCTGAAAATTTAGGTAGGGACTCTTGAGCTGAAGATAGGTTCGTAACCTGTGGGTGTGGCTTGGCTGGCGGAAAGATTGGAGCTTGCGATTGAGCCAGATGGGATGAGGCGGCGTTGATGTGGCCATTGAGTTTTTCATTAGCTTCGTATCGAGCACAAGCGTCGGCGCTTGTTTGGTTAGTAGGCTCACTTTCTGGCATTTTGTTTTCCTTTTTGAAAAATTGTAGTAAATAGGCTCGTGGTGGTTCCTACAAGGCTCGAACTTGTGACCTCACGAATGTGAATCGTGCGCTCTAGCCAACTGAGCTAAGGAACCATATGAAACTACAAGCCTATTTATTAAAATTCTCTTTCCCTCTGTGATATAATAGCATAGAATATGTTAGATTTCCAGAAGTTTGAGCAAGAAAAAACTGAGATTGAGGCGTTTTTGGCGCAGCCGGAAGCATACGCGGCGCCGGATTTTGCGGAGAAGTCGCGACGGCTTTCGGAGATTAATGAGATTTTGGGGCTTGCGCGAGAGATTGAGCAGGCGAAGCAAAATTTGACTGAGGCAAAGGCCTTGTCTGAAGATCCGGAGTTGGGCGAGCTGGCACGGGCGGATATTGAGAGTCTAAATGCGAAGATCGCCGAGAAGAGCGAAGAACTAGAAGAAAAACTTTTGCCACATGATCCGAACGATGATAAGCCGGCGATTATGGAGATTCGCGCAGGGGCTGGCGGGGATGAAGCTTCCTTGTTTGCGGGTGAGCTTTATCGAATGTATGTGCATTTTGCGGAGCGGCATCATTTGAAGGTGGAGCTACTTAGCCAGAACGAGAATGAAGCCGGCGGTATGAAGGAGGTGATTATTCGGGTGTCAGGCGAGAAACCGTACGGACAGTTGAAATTTGAAGGCGGTGTGCATCGAGTGCAGCGAGTACCGGTGACAGAAAGCCAGGGGCGGATTCATACGTCGACGGCAACGGTGGCGGTGTTGCCGGAGGCAGCGGAGGCGGATGTCGAGATAAAGCCGGAAGACCTTAGGATTGATATTTATCGTTCGGGCGGACATGGTGGCCAGGGGGTGAACACGACCGATTCGGCGGTGCGGATTACGCATTTGCCGACGGGCTTGGTCGTGGCAATGCAAGATGAGCGTTCACAACAGCAGAACCGGATTAAGGCGATGGCGGTGCTCAGGAGCCGTTTGATGGAGAAGAAAATCCAAGAGGAGCGACAGGCAGCGAGCGATGCGCGGAAGTCGTTGATTGGTTCGGGCGACCGGAGCGAGAAGATTCGAACTTATAACTTCCCGCAGGATCGGATTACGGATCACCGGGTGCATTATTCGCGCTCGAACATCCCGGCGGCAATGGACGGGGATCTTGATGATATTGTGAAAGAACTAGCGAAGGCTGAGCGGGCGTTCGCTGAGTAACGGAACGGGCATATAGAGCCTTAGAATTGTTGGGGGTGGTTGCTTAATGTTAGGGTGGGGTGGATGTGGATTGATTATGAAGATAGCACAATGGCTAGGACGAGCGAAAGAACGGATACCGGTGCTGGACGCAGAGCTGATGATTTTGATGGTGTTTCGAGAGGTATGGCCGCACGGGGTGGATCGGAGTTATATTGTGACGCATGGCGATACGGAAATTGCACCGGGGCGGTTAGAGATTCTAACGAATATGCTAGTGCGGCGAATCAAAAAAGAGCCGCTGGCTTATATTTTGGGTGAAAAAGAATTTTATGGACGGATGTTTTGGGTGACACCAGAAGTATTAATTCCCCGCCCGGAGACGGAGAGTTTAATTGAACTGGTTAAGGAGCTAAAGTTACCAAAACAGCCGCGTTTTATGGAGGTGGGGACCGGGAGTGGATGTGTTGCGATTACGCTGGCTTTGGAATTCCCGCAATCGAAAGTACTAGCTACGGATATTAGCGAACGAGCGCTCGATATTGCAGAACAAAATGATATTATTCATGAGGGGAGAGTGGAGTTTCTGAAAGCGGACTTAATCGGGGGGCTAGTGGAGGATATTCAAGAGGAGGCGAAGTACCGAAATTTGCAAATGTATAGTCCAGAGCTGAAGACGCAGGACTATGATTATGTTGACGACGGATCAGAGGAACCGGATTGGCTTGAAGATTTGCAGTTTGACGTTGTGGTGGCAAATTTACCATATGTGGATCCAGGATGGGAGTGGCTAGACACGGAAGCATTAGATTATGAGCCAAAGACGGCGTTGTATGTGCGGGACGAGAATGGCCTTGGGTTGTATCGACGGTTCTTTAGGGAGCTGAAGGAGTTAAAAACGCATTATGTGGCAATTGAAGCGGATCCGTGTCAACATATAGCGTTGGTAAAAATGGCGGAAGAGTTTGGTTGGGGTTGTCGGAAGATTGAGGGATTTGCACTATTGTTCGTGCGAAGAATTTAACCAGAAGCTAACCCCCGCTCTTTATTCGCGAGTGCGATAGCTGCCAAGGGTGACATTGATCGTGTGCTCTTCACCATCACGAAGGATGGTGAGCTGAACAGTGTCGCCCGGGAGGTATTCGCCGATGATGGTCGAGACGGAGCCGTTTTTGCCAAGAGTAAAACCATTGATCTTAGTAATAATATCTTTGTCCTTGAGACCGGCTTTGGCGGCAGGGCCGTCTGCAATGATGGCGGAGCCTTGATTGGAAATAAGGTAAGCGCCAGCACTGACTGGAAGATCGTAAGTAGCGACAACTTCTGGAGTGATTTCGACATAGGAAACGCCAATATAAGCGCGAGCGGCAGAATTGTTCTCGATGATATTTTTTAACATGCCTTTGACGCTAGAAATCGGGATTGCGAAGCCAATACCGTCAGCGTCTTCGCTGGTGGCGGTATTGATACCAATGACTTCGCCAGCGGCATTTACGAGTGGACCACCGGAGTTACCAGCGTTGATAGCGGCGTCGGTTTGGATCATATCTTTGAGATTTTCGGAGCTCATAAGATCGCTGCTGTAAGCGGTGATTGAACGATTAGTGCCAGAAATAATGCCCGAAGTGATACTGTTTTGGTATTGGCCGAGCGCATTGCCGATAGCGATAACTGGCTGGCCGGCGGAAATAGTCTTGGAATCGCCGAGCGTGACGGTTGGGAGGTCTTTGGCGCCAGTGATTTTTAAGAAAGCAACATCGTTTAGTGGGTCGGTGCCAACGATAGTAACGTCATCGTAGGTCGTGCCGTCGTCGAGAATGACTTTAATCGAGCGAGCGCCGTCGATGACATGTTTGTTGGTGAGGATGTAGCCGTCGCTCGAGACAATCATGCCAGTACCAGCGGAAGTGCTAGTTTCGGTCTGACCAAACCAGCCGGTAGTGCGGGTCTCGGTGATGATCGAGATGACTCCTGGCGCAACGCGAGAAGCGACTTCGGCGATTGAGCCTTCGGTAAAGTTGAGTGAGTTGCCGTCATTGCCGTTGCTGTAATTATAGGTAACGGAGGGGTTGTCGGAAAGATAGTTGATAATTGAGAGTGAAAGACTAGCGGCGGAAGTGATAATAGCAAGGAAAAGTAGCGCTACGACAGTGACTTTGAAGCCAGTGTTGTTTTTAGGTTTGACTGCGGTGACTGGCGCAGCAGCGGTCGGAGCGGGAATGGTCTGAGCGTTGATATTAACAGGCTCAGGATTAGCCTGAGCGGATTCAGGTAAAGCGCTGTTTGATTTTTTGGTCATATTCCTCCTAATGAATGTTAAAACGTGGTTGGCTAAAACTAATAATTAGAATTGCAACAACAACAAGACTAAAGATGACTGGTAGCGCAACATTACGGAAGTTAAGCTTGCCGTTGTGCTTGGAGATTTCGCCGTAGACCTTGAAAAAGGCGAAGGCAACGACGGTGAGAATAATGGCGAGCTGGGAGATGCAGATACCAGTATTACCAATAGTGTAGATAATGAGCCATGCGTGCGCTAACCAGGCAATTTCCGAGAAGATAAGGCCGTTCACGATTGAGATAAAAGCATATTCTTGGTCGGAGGCCTGGATTAAGACATGATGTGCAGCGGCGAAGCCGATAATGAACTCAGCGATAACAAGAACCCAAGAATCAGTGAGTGCAGCAAAAATGCTGGCAGTAGTGGTACCTAAAAGGACGGCAATGAGTGCTTGGACCATGGCAAGATTGAGTGATGAGCGAGGCTTAATAACAATGAGCCAAATTGCGTACCCGGCCATAAGTGCAAAATGTACTGGCAAAAAAGTGGTTCCTGCGGCGTAGGCTAAGAGCACGAAGCTAATGCCGACAATGAAGTCAACGAGACTTGAACGTATATTAAGCCACCAATAGCGATGATTAACAGCAAAAACGCGCCATTTTGAAGCGATAATTAAAACTAAACCAATAATGCAGTTGCCAGTCACGACGGTTGCACCAATCGAGACGACTGCAAGCAAGAAGTTCAAAACGACGTGAGCAAGCGAGCTCAAGGCATTACGACTTTTGCGAATAAAAATATAATCAGCCATGAGAATATTATAACAAATATTTTGGTGAGTAGACGGGATGGTAAAAGATTTTAAGGTTAAATAAGGAAAAGATAATAGATATCCTCCATTAATTACTCTATGGCTAGACAACGAATGATACGCTATGGAACTAGCTATCTAGTACAAGAAAGAGGCATATGTATGTAA
>CANEKB010000022.1 GCA_947427985.1 uncultured Candidatus Saccharibacteria bacterium | reverse complement strand
ACCCTCTCTCGGGTCGTGTTGTGGCTGAGGTCGGCAACTATAACCCAGAGACCAAGAAAGGGGTCCTTGATAAAGAAAAAGTCGAGTTCTATCTAAAGAACGGTGCTCAGCCGTCGAGCCGGGTGGCTCGGGTCTTGACCGCTGAGGGCGTCAAACTTCCAGATTGGTACAAAGCTCCAACTGAGAAGCACGCCAAGGCGAAGCACGCCGACAAATTGCGCAAGAATCAGCCAAAAGAAGAGCCAGCCGCCGAAGAAGCGGTAGAAGCTCCGGCTGCAGAGTAATTTGCATAAGGATTTTGTCAACAGAGGCTCAACCCAAAAAAGTTCGCCCCGGTCATTCGACTGGGGCGATTTTGATAGGAAGGCTTCAATGGCGACGCTTGTGATGTCGATAAGCGTCCGCTAGATGGACAATAATCAAAGTCAATACACAGAGAGCTAAGATGGGCAAACCGACGCACTTGATCAAGAACGCGCGCACTTGGCCGTTGGCTAATGCTACTTTATCGCTGTCGCTCAAATGCGTGTACTCTTTTCCGTCGATAATGACGCTCTGACCATCCTCGGAAAAGGCGCATCCAGGAGCTTCCGTGACTGGCGTTTCGGGTGTGGCTGAGGGGACGGGCGGACCTAGTGGGGTAGATGGACGATTTTCTGACGAACCGCTGGCGGAGTCGCCGAGGCCATCATCAATGATAGCCGTATCATCGTCGTTGTCTGGAGCGGCGGTTGTCGGGTTGGAACTGACACCGGTCTGGTCTTCGAACCAGTCCCGGAATTGATCTTGCTGACCGGCATTCCACTCTGAAAACTGGTCATGCGCATTACTAACGCTATCTTTGGCCTTGTCGATTAGACCGGGCGCGGCCTCCTTGGCGGAATCATAGAGCCCGCCAATTTTTTCGCTGGCTTTTTCGGCGCCCTCCTTTGCGGATTCGATCCAGCCGTCCTTATGCTCGTCGATATAGTCGACCGCTTCCGAGCCAGCTGTTTGGATTTTATCCCAGAGTGACTGCTCCTCGGTAGTGCACGAATCGGCAGCATAGGCTGTTGGTGCAAAAACGCCAAGCAGTAGCATGGCGACAACGGCCGTCGTTAATGAAACTGTCTTCCTGCTAAGGTACATGAATTATCTTACCCCCTTCAAGTATAGTACCTCCATTATACCACACATAATCTAAAAAGTCAACAATAAATCGCTTTTGCTTGCAGGGAGTTGGAAAAATCATGTTGATTTTTTATCGCTTGTGGTATAATAAAAACATATAAAATAAACTGGAGACCCTATGGCAACCATTGACCAACAATTTGTAGAATACATCGTAAAAACTCTTGTAAATAACCCGGAAAAAGTGGTCGTTGAGCGCGAAATTGATGAGCGCGGCGTACTTTTGTCCTTGAGCGTTGATCCAGAAGACGTCGGACGGGTGATTGGTAAACGCGGCGCAACCGCTCAGAGCATTCGTACCTTGCTCCGTGTTCTCGGGACAAAGAATGGCGCACGTTATAACCTAAAGGTTGTCAACACCGACGAAGACGGCGGTGAGAGTCATAGCCGTCGCGAAACTCGCGCTGACGCTGAGGCGACCGAAGAGCTAGTCGCAGATGAAGCTAACGGTGAAGCGCCAATGGATGGTGGCGAAGCAGAGAATGAGCTTGCCGAGAAGACTCGGGCTGAGCTGGCTGATCTCGACGATCTTGAGATCTAGTAGATTGAATTAACGTACTAGAAAAGTAACGCCCCTCGGAATTGAGGGGCGTTTTAAAGTGTTTAGGCGTGTGGCTTTATGGCAGCGGACAAGAATCAATCGAGCGGAGTCTTCGTGAAGCTGAAACCGAACTGGCTGGCGACGATCTGGATAAAAGCATCGGTGCTGGCGTAGCCGGTAGAGCCATCAGCCAGTGTTTGGTAAGTGAAATAAGTCGGATCGTCATGGTAAGCCTCGAAGAATGTACTAATGAAATCTAGATATTTGCCGTAGATTTCCACTACGTCTATATCGCTGGTGATTTCTAGGCAGTAGAGGTAGTTCGGACTTACAACGTACATCTTGGAGATACCGTAATTGTAGTAATTAAGCAAGAAGTACTTCAGATCGGGTATGGAAAAGGGGCAGTCGTACCCAGGATGACAGTGTGCATCGGCCGTGGCGTTACGTTGCTCGGCATAACGATGGAGCTCGTTTGGAATTGAAACGCAGCCCACATCGTGAGTTGTGTACTCACCTACTTTGCGACCGTTTTCGTCGAAGGCGGACCAGTATTCGTAAGGTTCGTAACGGGTGCCTTCGCAGAATTCCTCAAGTGTCATGCCGTGGTTGGCATTTATGAGATTAATTGCGTAAAGATCAGAGCAGACGCGGCTAATGATCGGACAAAGCACTAAAATGATAGCATAGACAACGATTAATGCGGTAAGAAGACTAGATGAGTCAGGAATGTCCTCAGGGGAATCGTCTGTATCTGTGACAGTGTCTGTGCCGTCAACCTTATAGCCATAGATAGCTTTGATTGCATCAGGGATAGGAAAGCGATTTTCGGGCTGAGAATTTCGATTCGTGTTCATAGCATTATCTCCTTGAAGTATTTTGGTGGAGCATATATTTTCAGACATAGCCTGTTAGAGCATAACCTAAACTGGGAAAGAACGATAGAAAATGAAAGAGTCTATTTTCTTCATTATAGCACACATAATTAAAAATGTCAATAGTTATAATCATAAGAAATAAGGAAAGATGGCATGTATCCTCGGATCGGATTATTTCTAGACTTTCTTCAACTGGGGTGAGCCTCTCAAAATCGAATCCCTCGCTCCACTCGGGCCGTGATTTTGACCCGGCTCAGCCCGAGTGGTCGGAGCCACATGGTTTCAGAAAGTCTAGCATTAACTAATCCATATTATCATTTAGCTTTTCCTTATTCCTCATGCTTGGGCTTTTTATCCTCCCTTGATTACTCTATGGCTAGACAACGGAGGGGGAAGCCCATGTATGTATTGTGCCCGGCACTAGGAAGCACGGTCTTAAAGTCGTCTGAGCCAATTCGAAAATATAGCTGAGTAAGGTTGGACCAAATATTTGCTACTGTTGCCATTGAATTTAGGCCATCTGCGTACCCTATGCTTACTTCTCCGCTGCGGACGAAAGGAGATTCTTATTACTGATTTTCTAACTAGAAAGTAATGTTCTGTTGTAAAAAGTACAACAGAACAGAGGTGAATATAACAAAATAAGTGTTGTAAGAAAAACATAAAACTTTTCCACACAAAAAACAGGGGTAATCTGGTGAAATGTTGTAAAAATTACAATAGAAATTAGGGTCAAAACCCTAGGAAAAGGGCTTGTGCTTTAGCAAGAACTAAGCTATACTAGAAACAGTTCGAAAGAACATATGGCTAACTGCGAGGCCAACATAAAAAGTTGAGAGCTTATATGTTCAAAAAGCCACCCCAAAGGTTGAGAGACAGAGGTGGTTTTTTGGTGGTTAGCAAAGCTTGGTAATATTGTAGCCGATCATGGGTGTAAGAATCTAAATTTTGCCCTTGTAATTCTGGACAAAAAATGTATAATGAATTACTAAGAAGTAGTGTGCGGTGTTTGTCGTGGGTAAGAACTGGCGACTTTTTGCCCTAGAATACAGCAGTAATCTTCGGCGCTACAGGTTTGAGGGGCTATATGAAAGCGGGAATCCCCGGCTTTCGTGGCACCACAAGCTTGACTCGCTTAGCGAGAGATTATTAACACTAAGAGAGAGGGAAAAGTGAGTAAAGCATCAACTAAAGATGGTAGCCGCGTGTTTTTCACCGAGGGCGACCAAGCGCTTCCGATTCCAGATCTGATTGCTCATCAGAAGGATAGCTGGGACGATTTTGTAAAATCGGGACTCAGGGAAGTATTTAACGAGTTAAACCCAATCGATGACTACAACGGCAACAAGCTGTCGATGCGGTTCAAAGATTACTATTTCAAAGAGCCGGTCGAAGACGAGAAAACTGCGAAATACAACCTTTCGACCTATGCTGCGCCTCTACATGTGCAGGTGGAGCTCACGAATAAGGTCACTGGCGAGATCAAAGAACAGGATATTTACTTCGGTGACTATCCTTGGATGACTGATCGCGCAACCTTCATTATTAACGGTACTGAGCGTGTTGTTGTGTCGCAACTCGTGCGTTCGGCTGGGGTATTCTTTACTGCCGACGAAGTTAACGGCAAGCGTTGTTACGGGGCGAAGGTGATCCCAGGCCGCGGAGCTTGGCTTGAGTTTGAGACCACGCCGAGTGGCTGTATCAATGTAAAGATCGATCGACGTCGCAAAATCCCAGTTACGACTTTCTTACGCGCACTTGGAATTGCCGAAAATGATAAGATTCGCGAAACCTTCGCTGAGGTCGACAACGGGGCGATCAGCTACATTAATGCCACGATCGACAAGGATACTACTACTACACAACCAGCAGCTTTGTTGGAAGTTTATCGCCGTTTGCGCCCGGGCGATCTTGCTACCGTCGAGAATGCAAAATCAATGATCGAGCATGCTTTCTTTGATTACCGCCGCTACGATAGTTCTCGTGTTGGTCGCTATAAGCTCAACCAACGCCTTGGCTACGATACGCCGAACGATGCCGCGCACCGCACGCTTCAGATGAAAGATCTCATTGCGATTATCTCGGAGATTATTCGCCTTAATAATACGCAAGAGCCAGCTGATGATATCGACTCTCTAGCTAATCGCCGCGTAAAATTGGTGGGTGAATTGGTCCAGCGTCAATTCCGCCTCGGTATGCTTCGTCTCCAACGCAATATTCTTGATCGGATGCTAATGGCTGACCCGAAAGAGGTCACTCCATCACAACTTTTGAACTCCCGACCAGTTGTCGCTGCTGTGAAGGAATTCTTCTCGAGTTCGCAGTTATCGCAGCTTATGGACGAAGTTAACGGTTACTCGGAGCTCGCTCACAAGCGTCGCCTAAGCTCAATGGGTCCTGGCGGTCTTACTCGTGAACGTGCTGGGTTCGATGTGCGCGACGCACACCCGACTCACTACGGTCGTATTTGTACCGTCGAGACCCCAGAAGGCGGTAACGTCGGTCTCGTGTTGAACTTGGCAACCTACGCTCGAATCAACGAATATGGCTTCATCGAAGCTCCATATCGTGTTGTGGAAAACGGCAAGGTCACCGATGAGGTGGTTTATGTTGATGCGGCTACCGAAGACAGCATGATTATCGCCGACGCTTCTGTAAAGTTGAACGATAAGGGCGAGTTTGTTGAGGAATGGGTTTCGGCTCGCGTTCACGGCCGCCCAAGTCAGGTTGCTTCAAACTTGGTTACGCATATTGATGCCGCACACAAGGAAATTCTTGGTTCTTCGGCAAGCTTGATCCCGTTTGTTGAAAAGAACCGTGTTGACCGCTCGCTCATGGCTTGCGCCATGCAGAAACAAGCGGTACCACTACTGCATAACGATGCGCCAATTGTAGGTACTGGTATCGAGCACGCCGTAGCAATGAATACCTCACAGGTCGTGGTAGCTGAAGACGCCGGTGAGGTGACTAAGGCGGATGGCGTCAGCGTAATTGTCAAATATAAGAATGGCGAAAAAGAATACAAACTTGAGCACTTCGAAAAGACTAATGATGACCGCTGTTACAACCAACGTGTGAAAGTGGCACGTGGCCAAAAAGTAAAGAAAGGCGATATTCTAATCGAAGGCGCATCTGTCGAGGACGGTGAGCTGGCGCTCGGTAAAGATTTGCTTGTAGCCTTCATGCCTTGGCGTGGTTATAACATGGATGATGCTATCGTCATCTCTTCGCGCTTGGTCGAGGATGATAAGTTGACCTCAATTAATATTAAAGATTTCGATGTTGAAGTTCGTGAAACTAAGCTCGGTCCGGAACAGGTTACGCGAGATATTCCAAACGTCCCAGAACGTAGCCTTCGTCACCTTGGCGAAGATGGTATTGTCGTTGTGGGTTCGGAAGTTCAGCCAGGCGACATTCTCGTCGGTAAAATTACTCCGAAGGGTGAGCAAGAGCTCAGTTCTGAGGAACGCCTACTCCGTGCTATCTTTGGCGAAAAGGCTAAGGACGTTCGTGATACTTCGGTTCGTATGAACGGCTCGTCGACCGGTAAGGTGGTCGGAGTTCGCATCTATACTCATGAAGATGGTCATGAGCTAAAAGCCGGCGTTATTATGCAAATCAAGATTTATGTTGCTGAAATGCGTAAAATCAGCGTCGGTGACAAAATCGCAGGTCGTCACGGTAATAAAGGTGTAGTCTCACGTATTCTTCCTGTTGAGGATATGCCATATATGGAGGACGGTACTCCGATTGATGTACTATTGAGCCCAATGGGTGTGCCAAGTCGTATGAACCTCGGTCAGCTATTCGAAATTCACCTTGGTATGGCAGCGCGAGCGCTTGGTTATAAAGTGGCTACCCCATCGTTCAACGGTGTGCCAGATGAGGTAATTTCGGATGAGCTCGAAAAAGCCGGCTTCTCCCGAGATGGTCGCGTGCAACTCTATGATGGCCTGACAGGTGAACCGTTCAATGAACGCACGTCGGTCGGTGTTATGCATATGCTGAAACTCCATCACATGGTGGAAGACAAGATTCACGCTCGCTCGACCGGTCCGTACACCGCGGTTACCCAGCAGCCACTTGGCGGTAAGGCGCAGAACGGTGGTCAGCGCTTCGGGGAAATGGAGGTTTGGGCACTTGAAGCTTATGGTGCGGCAACTGCTTTGCAAGAGATGCTTACGATTAAATCGGATGATGTTTACGGGCGCGCAAAAGCCTATGAAAGCATTATTAAGCGTGAGCCAATCGAGGGGCCAAAGCTTCCAGAAGGCTTCAACGTCTTAGTGAAAGAATTCCAAGGCCTTGGTTTGAAAGTAGAATTGCTTGACCATGGTAATTCAACGGATGCTGGCGAGGTGATAGAACATACTTCACGCCAGATCGAACGCGAACATGATGATCGTTTGATCTATGCACAGCATGGTATTCAGGAAACTGAACTCGACACACTAGTTGATCTTGACGACGAAGAAGCTAAAGAAATGCTTGATGATGAGGGGATAGAAATAACAGAGGCAGAAGATGATGCGGATCTGGACGTTGATCTGGATGATGCAGGTTCGGACGACCTCGGAGAGGAGTTGTAAAATGGCCTGGATGGATAATTTTATCAGCGCCAACGACTTTGATTCAATTCGGCTCAGTGTCGCTAGTAAAGAAGACATTCTGGGCTGGAGCTATGGCGAAGTCTTAAAGCCAGAAACTATCAATTATCGCACACAAAAACCTGAACGTGATGGTCTTTTCTGCGAACGTATCTTTGGTCCAGTTAAGGATATTAATCCGCATGACTCGAAGCTAAAAGGTGTTCGCTCACGCGAAGCTGCGGTCGATAAAGAAGGTAATCTCGTTACCAAAAGTATTGCTCGTCGCGAGCGTATGGGGCATATTACCCTGGCGGCACCAGTGGCACATATCTGGTTTATGCGGGGCACCCCGAGCGCTCTTAGCGTGCTACTAAACTTGACTGTAAAAAATATCGAGAAGGTTGTTTACTTTGCGTCGTATCTGATTATTAGCGCAAAAGACGAAGAAATCGCACAGCGTCTTGCCGATCTTGAGGCGAACACTGTAGCAGCTCGAGAAGCGATCCGCTTACGCTACGAGAAATTGGCCGAAGAAGAGAATGCGAACGTTACGGCCTTGGCCGATGAGCAGGCAAAGGAGTCCGAAGCACTTGAGGCTGACTACGCTCTACGCAAGAATGCGCTCGAGAGCCTACAAAAAGGCGCGGTAATTACTGAGCAGGCCTATCGAAATTTGCCAGACGATTACGACGAATTAGTTGAGGTCGAAATGGGTGCGACCGCAATCAAACGTCTGCTTGACGAAATCGATCTTAAGAGCATGATCGATGAGCTACATGAGGAAGTCGAGACTGCTAAGGGGCAGAAGCAGAAACGCATCATGAAACGGCTCAAGGTGCTTGAAGGTATGGAAGCCGCCGGGATTAAGCCAGTCGACCTAGTGCTTACTGTAGTGCCGGTAATCCCGCCAGATCTACGTCCAATGATCGCTTTGCCGGGTGGTCGTTTTGCGACAACCGACTTGAACGACCTCTATCGTCGCGTGATCAACAGAAACAATCGTCTTAAGAAACTGATTGAATTGAACGCGCCGGCCGTGATTTGTCACAATGAAATGCGCATGCTGCAAGAGGCCGTTGACGCCTTGATCGATAACTCTGCCGTTCATGGCAGTCGTAGTGCTAGCGCGCAAAATGGTCGTCGTAAGCTTAAGAGTATCTCGGATCTACTAAAAGGTAAACAGGGTCGGTTCCGTCAGAACCTTCTCGGTAAACGTGTCGACTACTCTGGTCGTTCGGTAATTGTGGTCGGTCCAGAATTGAAGTTGAACGAGTGTGGTTTGCCGAAGCAGATGGCGCTTGAACTCTTCAAACCATTCGTGATCTCTTGGTTGATTGCTAACGAACATGCCGCAAATATTCGCTCGGCTACTCGTATGATTGAGGCTGGCGAAGCGGTGGTATGGGATGGTCTTGATGAATGTATTAAGGGTAAGTATGTGCTTCTAAATAGGGCACCGAGCTTGCACAGATTATCAGTTCAGGCCTTCCAGCCAAAGTTGATCGAAGGTAAAGCAATTCAGCTACACCCGCTAGTCGCATCTGGCTTTAACGCCGACTACGACGGTGACCAGATGGCAGTCCATCTACCACTTTCCGATGCGGCGCAGGCCGAAGCTGGGGAATTGATGTCTGCCGGAAAGAACCTCTTAAAGCCAGCCGATGGCGCTCCAGTACTCGCGATTTATCAGGACGTAGTGCTCGGTATCTACTACCTGACTTATGATAAACCAGGCACTGAGACCGAAAAAGTGAAGCCGTTTAGCTCGGTCTATGAAGCAGAAATGGCTTATGACCAAGGTCTGATTGCACTTCAGACGCCAATCCGAGTGTTTGCAAAGGGCGAAATCCGCAATACGACTCTCGGTCGCGTGATTTTCAACGAAATCTTGCCGAAAGAGTACCCATATGACGACTCGGTGCAGACTAGTAAACAGCTCAAGAAGGTCATGGCCGACATCTTCGACCTCTACGGACCAGAAACGACCGTCAAAACTGCTGATGCTGTTAAAAATCTAGCCTTTGAATATGAGACGATTGCTTCGGTTTCGACCGCGAAGGATGATTACCCAACTTATCCAGAAATCGACGACTTTATTGCTGAGGGTGACGCTAAAACTGCACTTATCCAGGAGCAATTCGATGAGGGGCTTGTTACTGAAGAAGAACGCTATAGCTTAACAGTAGCAAACTGGCGCGATATCGATAAAAAGATTTCCGATTTCCTAAAGAGCAAGCTTGCCTCGATGGATACTGACATTGCGGTGATGGTGAACTCTGGTGCTCGTGGTAGTATCTCAAACATCAAACTTGCTTCTGCTGAGATTGGTATCATGGTGGACATTAACAACAATGAAATCGAGCTTCCAGTTAAGAGTAGCTATAAGAAAGGTCTCAATACCCTAGAGTCCTTCATTGCGACTCGTGGTGCGCGCCAAGGTCAGGTGTCTACGGCGCTTCGCACGGCTGACTCCGGATACCTAACCCGTAGGTTGGTCGATGTGGCGCAGGACGTCTTTACGATTGATGAAGAGGCACCAGATCCAGGTTTTGAGGTCTTCCGTAGTGAGACAGAACATACCGGTATCGGCTTCGCGGCACGGATTGCTGGTCGCTATGCGGCTGAACCGGTGCCGGGCTATGTTGGCGCGGATGAGCTAATCACGCATGACATTGCTGAACAGATTGAAAATGATGATAAAATCGAAAGCATTAAGATCCAAAGTGTTCTTACGACGACGGCTGTTAACGGCGTGCCGCGTAAGGCTTACGGTGTCGATATGTCGACACGCGAGCTCGTAGCCGCACATCAGCCGGTTGGTGTAATCGCAGCTCAGTCACTAGGTGAACCAGGTACGCAGCTAACGCTTGATACGAAACACGGTTCGGGTGTGGCAGGCTCTGGTGCTATCGCGCGTGGTCTTCCGCGTGTGGAAGAGCTTCTCGAAGCTCGTTCGCCAAAGGGTCAGGCTTACGTAAGTCCGGTTTCTGGTTCGGTACTTGTATCTGAAGAAGGAAATCGTTACATCGTGACGGTTACTCCAGATAGCGGCGATACTATGCGATTGGTGCTTGATGGACGCACGCCACTTATCAAAGACGGCGCGAGCGTCAAAGCTGGCGATGTTCTGGCTGACCGCGGTCACGGCAAAGAACCGCTAATCGCTCCAGCCGACGGCAATGCTCAGCTTACGAAGGACGCAATTATCGTTGTCGCTGAAGCAGGCGGTGCTGTAAAGATAGAAATTCCGGGTGACGCTGAAGTTATCGTTAAAGATGGTCAGCGTCTCGAGGCGGGCGACCGCATTACGACCGGTTCTTTGAACTTGCAGGACCTGCTCAAGTATAAGGGTGCAGATGAGACCGCTCGATACATCATGAATGACGTTCTCGCGGTTTATGCGGCACAGGGTCACGAAATCTCAGCAAAACACCTTGAGATTATCGTGCGTCAGATGTTTAGTCGCGTGATGATCGACGATGCTGGTGATTCGAGCTTTGTTTCGGGCGATATCGTCTCGAAGGCGGCAATCATATCTGAGAACCAGCGTCTGGAGGAAGCAGGGAAGACTCCAGCGACCTACGACAGCTTATTGCTGGGTATTACGAAGGTCTCGATTTGGTCCGACTCGTTCTTGTCTGCGGCATCCTTCCAAGACACTACTAGGGTTTTGATTAATGCAGCGATTAACGGTCGCGTTGACCATTTGAACGGTCTGAAGGAAAACGTTATCATTGGTCGTAAGATTCCAGTTGGTACTGGTGTCGTGCCTCTAGAAGTTACTGATGCGCGGGCTAGTGAGGAATTGGCCGAGACTGAGGACCTTGCTAGCGGTCCTTCAGCTGAAGACATAGCCGAAATGTAATAAAGGCTTTAGCAAAAAACAGGAGATGCGCGAAAGTGCGTCTCCTGTTTTGATGTATAATGTTTTCATGGACCGTACTGAAGTCATTAAATATATTCATGAACACTATCCTTGCCGTGAAGAGCACCCATGGGCTGATACTCCGAACCACGCAACTTTTAAGCACCTCGAGAATAAAAAATGGTTTGCATTAGTGGCGGATGTGGACCGTAGCAAACTAGGTATCGCCGAGTTGGGAAAGATTGATTTTATCAATCTTAAAAACGATCCTGACCTCATCACTAGCTTGCGACGAGAACCTGGTATTCTTCCGGCTTATCATATGGATAAAGAACATTGGCTGACGGTTCTACTTGATGGTAGCGTGAACATGGATTTGATTAAAGCGCTTATTGAAACCAGTTTTGAGATGACGGAATAGACTAACCTTCTTCATCCTCCCTATGATTACTCTATGGCTAGACAACGGAGGGGGTGTGGCTCATAACGAGATGCTTGTGAAGTATTTGGTCGTACGCCGATCGACTCATCGTAAAAGCCTAGATAATACATGGTAGTTGGTCCATTAGAGGCTCTCTTGGCATTGATATAGCCATTTTTAGCTAGTTGATATAACACACCAGCCTTTAGATTTATCCACCCGCTGCGGACGAAGAAAAGTGTATTTTGCACTCCTATTTTTTGAAAATTGAGAGCGCGAACTTAGCTCGTTGTATCTGTCACATTAATTAAACTGCGCTCTCACTTTTTGAAAACTAGGAGCGGGTTTCGTCCGCAGCGGGCAAGTGATTTTCATTACGGACAACGGGGCATTCGGTATAGCCAGCCCTGGCGAAACTATCTATGCATGGAGCGGTAATGCGGTATCTAATGCTAGTATTAGATACCTAAGGGCTTTATACGGCGAAACGCAAACGTCACGTAGCAACGCATTAGGATATTGTAGCTTCCCCCTCCGTTGTCTAGCCATAGAGTAATCAAGGGAGGATGAAGAAAGTTAGTTAGTGGTATTAACTAAACAACGTACCGAAAAGCCAAAGCTGCGAGACGTGTTCATGGTAACAAACACCCATTGATCATTAAAATGAAAATTATAACCGCTATTCTTACTCAAATAAACCGACGCCCACAAATAACCTGCATTACCTTGCCAAAACATTTTTCCGTCTGGACCGATATCACCACTACGCACAAAGGATAATGGAAAATCCACCAGAATCTCACCGACATTTTTATCCTTCACATTTTCATATAACGTTCTTCCGTTATTTACTTCCGAGTTACTCCCTACACCTCCACCAGTCAACAATACCCCATATTTATCTAACAAATTAAAGAAACTACCCGACACCTTATTAAAGCCTTCCGTAGCAGTTGGCAGTTCCCAACCTTTCGGGCATATGCTATCGGACGCTGCCGTATAAGGCGCTTCTGCCGATACTCCAGTTCCCGCCGTAGCCGCATTAAGCGTGTACCAATTGCCTATTAGGTAATGAGCATCATAGGTTTTACTAGCTTCATCAATCGCCATGTTATTATGCTTTCTCATGAAAAGTGGATCATCTGATGCTGTCCAGCCAGCCACATTTACAAAAGTTTTACCGCTTTCGCCACTAGTACAGTCAGTTATACTGTCCACTCCGCTATCCGTAGTACAAGACAAGTCCTCAAGTGGCGTGCCATATACATACTCTCCTTGCGTCCAAGACTTAGTTCCAGAATAATTTGAGCTAGCAATCTCAGCTAGCTCCGAGCTAGTTTCTTCTGGCGGATACTCACTCTGATTATTCCAAGGCTCAGTAATGTCGGAGAGTTCTGGGGTTAATCCATCTTTTGTAATATCTAGCGCTAAATTCTGTGTCATCCAGCAGTTACCATCAGCTAGTTTAGCTACCCAGTAGTATTTAC
>CANEKB010000021.1 GCA_947427985.1 uncultured Candidatus Saccharibacteria bacterium | reverse complement strand
TCGCCTTCAATACATTCTGTTTCGTCTGCTGCGCCGCCGCTTTTTCCACCCATTCATCATGCTGAATAATCTGAATAAAAAACAAGCGTGTCACGATAACCGCCATCACGGCCAAGAGCCCCATCCGCAAAACTTGATTTCTGCTCATGGTTATATTATATCATAAGTCATCGTCTGGAAGCCCTAATTCCCCTCTTCGCCCTTGATGCAAGCATAGGTAATTTCTTTTAGCCTTGCCGTATAGATCTTCCCTAACATACCAATCGGCAGCGCGAACATACCCAACATTTCTCGCACGTAACCGTGAAACCCTTGTTTGAACATATATACTCCACTCCCCTTCACCGGCTTCATACCATAGAAATTATGTCGCATATAGCCCGCTTCCTTTGCTCGTTGAATCATCTCCCATTGAATCAAGTGTGGCGCGCCTAACTTCTTATACTCCGCTCTCGAACCACCACATAAATAAATCACTTCTTCGCCCGACCCAACGAACATCGCCGCCGCGATTGGTACCATTTTCTTATCATCCTCATCTTCTGGCTCCACCTTTCCCGCGAGAACATACCGTGGCGCTTCTGCCACCATATGCCACACTCTATCGCCAAAATGTTCTTTCATTGTTCGATAATAGTCCATTCCCGAATCATGAAATCCGCGCCGCTTCGCTGTATCCGCTATGATCCCGTCTAAAATCCCCAGCTCGCCATTACTTAGCTCGCGTATTTTTACGCCACTTTTAATCCCCTTTTTCATCACTCTTCGATGCCCTTCGCGAAAACTCCGGAAAATCTCCTCCGCCTCTTTATCTTTCAAGTCTAAAGCATAAGTCCACTTCGTACATTCGTATTCGCCAAGATATTTATACCCCAATTTTACTAGCTCAGCTTTCACCGCTAGGTGATCTTCTCCTCCCCTTACGATGTTATTCTCGCCATCCCGCGCCTGCGCCACGACGTTTGGCGCAATTTCAATCACTATCCCACCCCGCTGCGCACAGAATTCTTTCGCCTGTTCCGTCAAAAAGCCCAGCACTTCTTGCCAGTTTTTCGCCTCATAATCCAGCACCCAGCCTCCTGGCACCCGACAAAGCTTCTTCCCTAGATACCATTTATGCGTCATGATGACGCCCTTCGCAACTACCGCCTGAGTCTTCTTGTCGCGCACTCCCACCAAATAAGCTTCTCGTCCCAGCGCCTTGTGCCGACGATACATTTCTACACTCTGCAAAAAATTATCGCAGCCAAACCGCGCTCTCTCAAACTCTTCCTCAGACAGTTCCCTAAATTCCATAATTATTATTATATCACCGAGAAGCTGCACTATCTAGAAAAATGCCCCTTCTACTCAGCATATCCGCCAGCCGTCGCACCTTCCATCGTCGACGCTACTGGACTATTTTCCGTCGAAGCTACCGACGTTAACCTTGCTTTCTCCACAGCAAGATCCTCTCGCTTCGCCTCTAGCTCGGCGATTTCATCTTCAATCGCCGAAAGCTCGTAGTCATAATTCGTCGCTTGTGTTCCCTGCGACACATAAATCATCCCTACACATAACACCAAAAAACCCACAATCACCGCCATCGCCCCTGAGCCTAAACTTTTCGGCTGATGTCGTACCATGTTATAATTCCTCGACCATCCGTTCGCGCTCGCCGAAACTCCGCGCCGTGAAGTCGCATATGACTGTGTTCGCATTAATTTTCCTCGCTGTTTTTTGTTTGTTTTTACATAAATAATTTCAATTTCTTGACGTCAAAAAGACGTCGAAGACGCTAAACGAAAGACCCATCCTGAAATTCCTCATAGAAATCTTAGACCGGAGCAGACAGAAGACAGAGCCATAAGTAATCTTTTGTCCGCTCCGGGAAGGTCATGTATTTTTGGGTCCACACTCTTGGTTTAACTCTTCAACCTTGGGTGAGCCATTCGGCCCATGGCGCAGGGCACCGGTCTCCCGGCCCCCGCGATTTGAGAGAATATACTACTTAACTAATCGTTAATCGCGATAACTAGCGAAAGTTGACTTTCACCTTCTGTGCGCGAGAACGGTTGCTAGTGATGATGATTTGACGTGGCATAATATTGCCTCCTTTTTTTGTTTATTGTTTTTATTTTTATCACCCAGACAAATGTTATATCTTTTTACAACATCAGTCCGACCGGCTCAACCTCTCGAGCCGATCCAAGAGCAATTCGCTTGCTCCGCCTCGCCCAAACTCGCAGAATCTCCACACTCTACTAAAGCTTTACGGCTACGCGCAGTTTCGCACTTCTCGCCCTTGGGTTGATAAACAACTCCTCATTTTCCGCAGTGACCGGTTTTTTCGTCAATACTCTCAGCTCTGACTCCTCGCCATACGCCGATGCCTCTTTCAGCCAATCCTTTACTAACCGATCTTCCAAGCTATGAAACGTAATCGCCGCCACTCTGCCACCCGGCTTCAAAGCCTTCGGCAAAAGTTTCAGGGTTTTTTCGATTAATCCCAGCTCGTCGTTTACCGCGATCCGAATCGCCTGAAAAGTCCTCGTCGCCGGATGAATCTTTCCTCCTCGTCCGTACCTTTTCAGCGCCTCGCCAAGTTGCGCCGTCGACCGCCAGGGCCGCCCATGCACAATCTCTCGCGCGATCAGTCTCGCAAAACCTGGCTTTTCTTCGCCATATTTTTCCAAAATCTCGGCCAAATGTCGCTCGTTATAATGATTCACGACCACTTCAGCACTCAATTCTTGGCTCTGGTCCATTCGCATATCCAACGGACCATCCTTCGCAAAAGAAAACCCTCGCTCTGCTCGATCTAGCTGCGGAGAAGACACTCCAAAATCCATTAATATCATATCGAAAGCGTTTCCACACTCAATTTCCTGTAGCACCGCATTATAAAAATCCGCTTTTACGATTCTAATTCCCATTCCCGAGAATTTTTCTTCTAGAACCCGAATAGCGTTAATATCTCGATCTACTAAGACCGAGTCCTTATAATTCTGTGTTACATCCAAAATCTCGCTTGCGTGCCCTGCATATCCCGCCGTCAAATCCATATACGATTCACCCGGTCGCGGTTGCAAAACCTCAAGCACTTCCGACAATAATACAGGTTTATGAAGTTCTTCCATATTATGATTATAACATTCCCTGGCCTATTTTGCGCCAGTTCCTCTTCTAACCATAACTGCCTTCGTTTGAGACCGCTCAACTAGAAATTTCCGCGTTTTTGTGTTTGAATGATTTTTTGTTTAATTTTTGTAATACACTTAATCTACTACGATTCCCGGCCAGCCGGAGCCAACCATATAATCGTAGCCGTTGAGAGACTTATAGCGTATTGTGAGTGGGTTGGGTCTTCATCCTAAATAGATGTCAACCAATAGAGTTAATTTGGGAGGTGTTTGTTGGATGTGCGTATTGGTTTCGGTTTCGCGTATCCTAAACGCGCGCAAAAACTCCTAGTTGATCGATCTCAAACTCTGTTAATATACTATCTTTTGATATGTTTATTTTGTGGTACATCCCCGCTTTAGTGTTTACTACGTTTTTGTGTTTGATTTTTGTAGTTTTTCACTTGTTTGTGTGGGTGTTCGTCCACTGACCTTAGTATAAGTGAGTTTTTTAAAAAACGCAAGCATAATTCTGCCACATTTTTTCAGACTTTTGCACAAGTTTTCCACAGTTAAGTCACCATCCACCCTATCCGTCCAGATTAGAAACTTTTCCACAATATGCTAAAGCGCCCCCTGTTTCCAGGGAGCGCTCTTTCGACGCTTTAACCGAAGGATCGGATTTAACTCCGGCGACGCTTAGCCAGCTCCATCAGGAGCGCTTTGCTCTCGATAAGCTTATTCGGCAGCCCCATCGCTTTCAGCTTAGCATCGTCCACCAGATCCTCATCGCCAACCAGCAGATCCAAATTCGGGCAGCTGACCACCGTCTTCGGCGTCAAGCGCCGATAGTTGATCGCTTCCAGTATCACACCCACCTTCAGCTCAGTATCGAACAGCACATCTGCATGCGTTCCCCTAAGCTCCAGCGAACCGGTGTAAGCTTTTCCCGGCGGCGTCTGCGACAGCTCGATGTTCACGATTCGGCCCGAAGCCATCATCAGGCCATCATAGCCGTCGCTCATCATCTCGTTGGACAACACACTCACCTTCAGCTCGGCCCCGACCGGCATGCTCCACTTCGGCGTCAGTGGTTCTTTCTCGCTCGCCGCGGCGTACTTCTGGACCTGTACTTTCAGCGGCGCCTTATTCAAAAGCGCTACGAACAGCTCCTCCGCACACATAATATCAGTCACCAAATACAGTCTTCTCAGCATAGTTCAACACCTATCCTTCTTTTGTCGATTTTAAGTTGCTACCGCCCGATTCTGCCCTCCTCTCTATTTGCAAACAAAATCACTTCCGCTTGCAGACCAGGGCGGTTTTCCGGAGTCTTTCGCACTCCTGTCCTTACATTCTAGCACAGATTATCATTTTTGTCAAGCATTTTGTCCTGTTTTCATACCCTTCGTTTTGTGTTCTGGCATTAATTGCTTGTTTTTGATATTTCATTTTATAATAATTTCTTCATTCCGTCACTCATTTTGTAGAATAATGCTATAGCTATCGCATTTCTGTTCGGTTTATGATAAAACGCTTTGTTCGTTCGACGGATTAGCTTATTCCCCTTTTGCAATTTTTACGCTATAATAGACGAAAAGCGAGGTAATACTATGAATAATGACGAACTACAAACCAACCCGGCTCCTGACGCGGCGGACGCTGCTAAAATTTCCGATATTGTTGACGAGCTAAACACTGCATCAAGCGATCTTTCTAATGATAATTCTTCTGACCCTAGCTCGAACGATTCTAATACGCTCAGCACTTCTGACGAGCCCACCGACGCACCGGTTGACCTTTCGCAGGGGGCTAATACTACCGACGCCGCTCGTACTGACGCTGACAACATGGACGATCGTGAATATCACCGCGCTGACAGCAGCTCTTTTGATGTCTTCCACTGGGCCAACGAAATCGATGAAGTCAAGAACAATGTCTCGGTCGAGCTTTTTCTCTTCAATAAAAATTACACCCCCTTCCGCGTTCGTTATTCTGACGCTCTAACCGCCAGCGTAAAAGCCATGTTTATGCAAGAAGCTACTGGCTATATCATTAAGGAAGCCGACAAGGGCCTCGAGTGTCGCGAATATGAAAAATCCGATGGCGAAGATAAGGTTATCTACCGCACTAAGCTCAGCAATGTTGGTCGTGCCGAGACCCTCATTCATCTCATTGAACACGAATATCGCAACATCGATTCCTGGAATGATCACGTCGACGAGTTTAAAAAAGTCAAAGGTATCCTCGCAAAATTCTCTTACCCAGGCAACGATGGCGAAACCAAAGTCTTTTACATTGCGAAAGGCATCTCGCCAAGCTCTGCCCTCAAGGGTGGTACCAGTTGGGAGCTCAACGGCGAAAGCTTCGAGCCCTTCTCGGCCGAAGTTGCTCTCAAAATGCCCGACGACAACCAAGTCGCCATCATCGACGGCAATGTCATTATCTTTAATCAGTCAAAATTCGAAAGCCTCTTCCAGTATGATTATAAATCCCAGGTTATCGCCGATGCTAAAGCTAAGGAAATCACCGACAAATACAAGCTTTCTTTCGCTGAAGGCTTGACCCTCAATTCCCTACTTCAGGATCGCAAACCGCTTGTCAAGAAGCTTCAATCACTCGACATCGCTGAAGAAATGCCTCAAGAAAAACTCATCGACTATGCCGATGACATGCAGCTCGAACTCATGACTGACGACGATGGCTCAATTATCATCATGGATGACAAAGACCTGACCATGTTCATCAACCTTCTCTCCGAAGATTACTTCATTTCCCCGGTCAACGGCCGCCGCTACGAAATCAAATCCAAAAAGCTTCTCTCCGAACCTGAAGGAGAACCGCCGAGAGGATAGGATAAAAAGGAAATATTTATAAAGCTTCGTCCGCAGCGGACAGAAGCCTCTTATGGATTCTTTGACAATTATTGGACACGGGGGCTATATATGGACATTGGATGCACCCGGAGATATGAGTTTAGCTAACAAGCTGGACTTTTGGCTTATGGTATATTATCCAACCGATCCACGCGGTTTTGGCTTCTCCCTCCGTTGTCTAGCCATAGAGTAATATAAGGAGAGGATAAAGAATACGATGAGTTAATTAAGAAGAATGAGGATGATAAATTAATCTCTAATAGCCTATTAGTAGCTTTTCGAGGTCATCCGGAGTTACGACGAGGAAAAGCGCGCCGCACCCGTAACGACGGGATGCGGCGACGCAGGCCGAGAAAAGCTATCAATAGGCCGCTAAGGGATTAACATTCAATGATTATACCTTTTTAATTATTTCATCAACAATCCCATATTCCTTCGCCTCTTCCGCGCTCATCCAGTTATCTCGGTCCATATCCTTCTCGACCTGCTTCAAATCTTTCCCAGTATTCTCCGCAAAAATTTCTGCCAACTTTTTCTTAAGATAAATTCCCTCTTTTAGCGCAATCTCTTGATCGGTGATTTTCCCTTGCGTGCCTGAACTCGGCTGATGGATCATAATTCGCGAATTTGGCAAAACAAACCGTTTCCCTTTCGCGCCACAGCTCAGCAGCATTGCGCCCATCGAGGCCTGTAAGCCGATCCCAATCGTCTGCACATCCGGCTTAATATAGTTCATCGTATCGATAATCGCAAGTCCATCATAAACCGACCCCCCTGGCGAATTGATGTATAATTTAATGTCGCGTTTTGGATCCTCATTTGCAAGGAATAATAGCTGTGCCACGACTAAATTCGCCGTCGCCGCGTTCACTTCGTCCCCTAGGAACACGATTCGGTCGGTCAAAAGCCGCGAATAAATGTCATACGCCCGCTCGCCCTTATTGGTCTCCTCAACCACCGTTGGGACTAAATAGTTCTTTACTTTTTTCATATTCTCTCCTTTATTTACATAAAAACTCATTTCACTTTTTCTCCTCAATTCCTTCTACTTTTGAATTCATCGCATCAGCTAATTCGCCTAATGCTAGCTGGTTTTCTTGATACTCAGCCACTTTTGCATTATTCTTCTCGATTCTCATATTTAACTCCTCCCGCACTTGTTCTAATCTCTCCCTTTCCGATACTAAACGTTCTCGCTCATGTTGAAACTCATCCGCCGTAAAACATCCCGTTTCATCCGCGCATTCATTAAATTTATCAATCGCTTCATCTAATTCCGTCATCGCCGCCAAATACGCCTCACGTTCCAACGTAATCTGGTCTTTCGCCGCTAGAATCTCTGCTTTTAGTTTTTCGTTTCGCGCTTGGAGTTCTTTGAACGGCGCCTGATAGTTCTCATAAAATTCGACTATCTGCATCCGGTTCTGAAAATACTTCGCGTAGGCTCTCTCAAGCTCTTCTGGCAAATCCCTCAACTTCGTTCCGGCTCGCGTCCAAATCTCCTCCAGTTTTGACTCGTCAGTATAAGTTTTTAATTCTTCTTCAAACCATGCTTCATTTTCTTGGCGCACCCCCTCGAGCAATTTCTTGATTTTTTCTTTCTCGCCCGCACTCGTTCGTTCCCATACTGCATGTAGCAACTCATGCGCCATCGTCACTTTGTTTGAATCCGTCAGACCTTCCCGCGTAATCTCATAAACATGGATCTCACCATCCACATAGCACCCCAACAACGAAACTTCCCGATTATAGCTTTCGCAATGCTCGTTAAACGAATCTTTATCCTCCAGTGTCGGATGCGTCGCCGCAAAAATCCGTTTACCAGTTCCAGTCAATAGCAAATCATCTTCGATTAACTGCACTTTTTCGTTCGGCTCATACCAGAGCCCCCGCCAGGTATCCTGCACCAATGGCTGCTGCAAAAACTCCACGATTAGTAAAGCAACCGCTACGCCTAGTACTGCCCCTAACCCCTGGCACAACCATTTTGCTTTTCGTTCAGCGCGCGCCGGCATCTACCCGTTCGTCACTTTCAAAGTTAACTTTTTCGTTTCTGCCGCTTTGCCTCGAGACAAACCGATCGTCGCTATATCACCCGGTTCGAGCTTGCCATCAATAATTCCCTCCGCCACCAAGGTTTCCAGCTGATCTTCCAACACTCTCCGCAAAGGCCTTGCGCCATTCTTCGGGTCGTAGCCTTCCTCAATCAACTTTTTCTTCACTTCCTCTGATACTTTCAAGCCAATCCCCTTTGTTGCGAGACGTTTTCTCAATTCTTCCAAAAGATTATCAAAAATCTTCTCTACATTCTCGCGCGTCAACGGGTGAAACACCAAAATTGCATCAAGCCGGTTAATCAGCTCAGGCTTCATCGCTTTTTTCAGCGCTTTCATTGCGACTTCTTTACTCTCTTCATACTCTTGACGCAATTCGCGCTTTTCTTTTAGACTGCTCGCAGCAAAGCCCATTTCTGACTCACGATACATTTCATCCGCACCCAAGTTCGAGGTCAAAACTACGATCGTGTTATTGAATTTTACTTTATTGCCCTGACCATCCGTCAACATCCCATCTTCTAAGATCTGTAACAACATATTGAAAACATCCGGATGCGCTTTTTCAATCTCGTCGAACAATACCACCGCATATGGCTTCCGGCGTACCGCTTCGGTTAGCTTCCCACCGTCCTCGTAGCCGACATAACCTGCCGGCGCACCAACCAGCCGCGAAACATTATGCTTCTCGCCAAATTCCGACATATCGATCTTTATGAGCGCATTCTCGCCCCCGAATACCTCGCGCGCAATCACCCGCGCCAGCTCGGTTTTACCAACTCCGGTCGGTCCCATGAAAAGGAAACTCCCGATCGGACGGCGCGGATCAGCAATCCCACTCCGTCCGCGACGAATTGCTTTTGCTACGCTCTCGATTGCTTCGTTCTGGCCCACCACGCTCTTACGTAAATGCTTCTCGAGATCGCTCAATAGTGCCAACTCCGATCCATGCACTTTCGCTACCGGTATGCCTGTCTTTAATGATACCGCCATCGCAAGATCGTCTTCCGAAAGCACCGGACGCTTTTCCGCCCCCTTCTTTTTCAGCTCTTTGAGCTTTTGTTTTATCTTCTCCGACTCGACCTTCAGATTTGCCGCCTTCTCAAAATCTTCCCCTTCCGCCGCTTCTTGCATTTTTTCTTCCAACTCGGTCTGCTCAACTTTCAGTTTCTTATACTCCGAACCGCCCTTCTTGTCTGAAGCTACCTTCGCAATCGCCGCTGCTTCGTCTACGACGTCAATCACCTTATCCGGCATAAACCGATCGTTAATATATCGTCCCGACATATTAATCGCTACCTCGAGCATCTCGTCCGGGATCTCGACGCCATGATGCTTTTCATAATGGCTCTTCACCCCTCTCAAGATCCGAAGCGTCGTCTCCACATTCGGCTCTTCAACCATTACAGTCTGAAAACGTCGACTGAGCGCCTTGTCTTTCTCGATATTTTTTCGATATTCATCCATCGTCGTCGCACCGATTAGTTGAATGCTTCCACGTGCCAAGGCCGGCTTCAGGATATTTGCCGCATCCATCGAACCTTCGCCTGCCCCCGCGCCGGTCAACAGATGCAACTCATCAATAAACAAAATAATATCATCATTTTGAATCGCCTCATCAATCACGCCTTTAATCCGCTCTTCAAATTCCCCACGGAACTTCGTTCCTGCCACTAAGTTCGAAAGATCCACCTGAAAAATCCGCTTTCCCACCAACGCGCCCGGCACGTCGTTCTTAATCATTCGCTCAGCCAACCCCTCAACGATCGCTGTCTTACCAACTCCTGCCTCGCCAATTAAGACTGGATTTGACTTTGTTCGACGACTCAATACCGTCACCACCCGCTCAATCTCGCGTTCCCGCCCAATCACTGCGTCCAGCTTGCCTTCCTTCGCCATTGACGTCAAATCCTGACCATAGCGTTTAAGCCACTTTAACTGTGAATTCTTCCGATATTTCTGCTTCTCTTCTTGCTTATGTTCGTTCTCAAGCTGTCGCTCCATCTCTTCTTCAAGCTCGTCCAGCAGCTTCTCGTCATTCACTCCCATTTTCGCCAGTAGTACCCCTCCGCGCGAATTATGCTGGCAAAGCAACGCATAAAGCAAATGCTCTGTTCCTACTGTCCTGGCGCCCTTTTCCATTGCATAATGGTCCGCCATCCGGATCGTCAATACTGCCGACTCCGAAAGCGACATCATTGCCATCGAATTGTTTACGTTCACTTCCGTCGCGTCCTGCCCTAGCGCCTTCTCTGCCCGTTCTAGATTGACGTCATGTTTCGCTAAAATTCGCGCCGCTGTCGACATATCTTGCGCCAGAATCCCCAACAAAATATGCTCGGTCCCCATGTAGCCGTTATTATATTTCTTACTATACAAATCCGCTTTCTGAAGCGCAAAACGCGCATTTTCCGAAAGCCGATTCATCATTTCGCTAAAATCACTTTCCATAACAACCTTAAAATAACCTTAAAAACTCTGTTTTTCTCGTAATTCCTCTTAAAATCCGTCCGAAAAACACTTCTTCTCACCCTATTATAGCAAATTAGCACTCGTTTGTAAAGAGTGCTAATCATTTTTTACAACGGAAATCCCGCCGTAAAACACGGCGGGTTCTCTAAATCGCTTGTTATTCAGGTTTCATACCTCAACTGCACTCGTCGGCAGATTCAGCAACTCTTCTGCCGCCTCAATGTCGGCCGCATTTGTCTGCTCAATTGCCCAAAGGTAATCTGGCGAATTTTTATCCAGTCGCCATTCCCCGAAACGCTCCCGTCCTTTCTCGTCAGCCCATGCCAACCGTAACAGAACCGTATCTCCGCAGTCTTTTGCCTTCATCTCGCAACCACCTAGGTTAAAAAGCAAGACTTTTACTTCCGCAAGCGACATATTTTCCGTCACCGCCGGGTCTTCGGTTGCTAAAAACAGCTTACGCTTTATTTTTGCTTCCTCTGCGACAAGATTATTCACCGCCACGGTCGTCGGGAAAGGGATCACTTTACCGGGTTTATTATTGATATCCGGCTCTTCGACCCTTTGTAGTACCGGTGAAACTTCTACGCGGCCTTGTCTCGTTTCCGGAGGCATTACTCGACGAGCCTGCCCCGTCACAATCGGTACCTCTAACCGCGCCCCGTCGGAAGTAACCGTTTTTCTCTGCCGGTGTTGCTGGCGTTCGACATATCGTTTCACCTCAATCCGCGCCCGCAGGCGACTATTGTAGTTGCCGACATTTACCAGATAGACCAAGAATCGCTCATAGAGCATGAACAGAATCAGGATACAAACCGCCGTGATAAACACCGTCGTAATCGGCGCCCACCCCATCAGTCTTCCCAAACGATACAGCGGTCCGCCTAGTAACATCACCAGCGACATCATCGCCAGCACCGCCGTTACTATCAAAAACCGCCCCACCGTGCGTCCGCTCCATCTCCTCATCAGTCGATGACCTCTCGCCACGAAGCGCTGGTTGCTCCAAAAGTACCCCGAGTACAAAATACCGAGAATAACAAACAGATTGATAAAGTACTTCATTTTTCTTCTTCCCCTCTCCAGATTCTTCAGATTTTTTAGGACTTACAGAAACTACAGGCCATGATAACCTTATCTCTTCATTATAGCACACTAATCAGAAAAAGTCAATACTTTTACCACAAAAACTCCAGTTTTTGGCGCTTCCGCTTATCTTTCTACGACCGTAAGCGCCAGCCCCGCTCTACACTCGATTAATCACTGGAATTACAATCGGCGTATGTCCTGTTGCATCAAACAAGATATGCGTAACGTCTTCCTTGATCTCTTCTTTAAATGCCTTCATGTCGTCCCCGCTCAGTTTCTCACTTCGCACCCGAAGATAATGTCGGATCTTCGCTACTAGTTCTTCCGAATTATCCAAATAGATGAACGCTCGACTCACGATATCTGGGGTCTTTACTAATCGATTATTCTTTTTGCTCAATGTTAGTACAATGATAAAAATCCCTTCGCGCGAAATATGAATCCGGTCTTTCACTACGGCCTCATGCACTGGCTTATCCGCATCATCAAATAGCTTGTTCCCTACCGTTACTCGACCATTTTTTCGAATCGTTTTATCCGGCATCAACTCAACCACATCGCCATCATCCGTTACTAGAATCCGCTCACGTTTCATTCCAACTACATTCTCAGCCATTTCTGCATTATGCTCTAGCATATAGAATTCGCCATGGTATGGCACATAATTCAGTGGCTTCAAGCGCTCCACAAACTGAACATGATCCTCATAATACGCGTGTCCTGACAAGTGCAATGGCCCCAAACCCGAAAGGTGTGTTTTGCCATTTTGAATCACTCCTGCACCCTCGCGCAGTAGACCATCCACCGTGTTTACCACGTGCGGCTCGTTACCGGGAATCGGATTCGACGAGAAGACAATCACGTCACTACTCTTGATCTTAATGTATTTATGCGCGCCACTCACCATCCGATTTAACACCGCGTTAAGTTCGCCTTGCGACCCAGTACAGACCACCGTTACCTTATCGTCTGGTAATTTAATAATTTCTTCCATCTTCATGATGGTGTCTTTTGGAATTTTGATCACACCCGTACGCAAAGCCACCTCGACGTTATTAATCATCGAGAACCCCGCAAAAGCCACCTTCCGCCCACGCTTATGCGCTTCATTCAAAATTAATTCAATACGCTTAATCTGGCTCGAGAAACAACTCACAATCACTCGACCATTTGCATAATGATCCATCACGCGACCTAGATTCTCGCCAACGTCATATTCCGAGTGCGGATGTCGCCCCGGCGAATCAATATTCGTCGACTCGTTCAACATCAACGCGATACCCTCTTTTTTCACAATTTCATCGATTCGCTCATAGTCCGTCTGCACACCAAGCGGACGCTCTTCGTGCCGCCAGTCGCCCGAAAGGTAAATCACCCCGTTCGGCGTCCGCACTACGATTGCCGTATTCCCAGGAATCGAGTGCAAAGTGTGGATAAATTCTACCGAAAAATGTTCGCTTACTTTGATTACTTCATGTTTAAGCGGATCTACTGGCTGATAGTTCAGCTCCGGCACATCATCCAGCTCCGACATCTGCTTTTGAATCATGCCAATTGTAAAAGCTGTCGCATAAATTGGCGTAGTATAGTTAAACTTCGGCAAAAGATGCCGACACGCTCC
>CANEKB010000020.1 GCA_947427985.1 uncultured Candidatus Saccharibacteria bacterium | reverse complement strand
TTTCAGCATGTTTTTGCCCCGCTTTCGTTAGAAAGCGGGGCATTAAAGATCTGGCTGAGTAGAAGGAACTAACTGATATTCCTATCATACTCAAACGTCGAGGAGGGATAAAGCGCAAGTTTGCGCTAGATTGCTCTGGAGCAATCTTCTAATCCTGAACTCGAAGCGAAATGCCTGAAGGGGATTAAGAACAATGCGGGGGTTCTGAGGGAGGGCTTAAAGTTTTCTGGAACTTAGAGCTGGGCTCTACTGATGGTTAGTAGGTGGAGCAGGAAGCAATGGTAGCGCGGCGAGCGTCAGTCTGGGATTGCTAAATTCGTTCTGCCAGTTGAGCAATCTCTGCTTCGCGCTGTTGTTTCATTGCCCTTGCGTACTGACCTATATCGTACTGGTCTTGCATCTCCTTTGCTCTTTTGTAAACGGCCTCTCTGGCTTGCTCTACTGTCTTACCTCGCCGTAGACATTCCCGCTTGAGCTCCTCAAACTCAGCCCAAACGTAAATATCGAACGGCGCTGTCGTAATGGGTGCCGGCGGACCTTTTTTGTGCTTAATGCGTTCGTACTTTGCCTCACATTCCAGACAGAAGGTACTTCCGTATAAAGTCTCATTCGGGCATAGACGGCAGATTGACATTATACCTCACCTTACCTTTCTTTTTGTTTTTGCTAGCACAAAAATGCCTGGATATTTTTTATCCCTACAGCTATTAAAGTGCCAGCATTTGCTAAAGCTTGCAATCATTATATAAAACCAGGTGAAATATAGCAAGCATAGCCATCTTGCAGATTAAATATCTCTAAAAAGTATGCTATAATATACAAAGAATCCTGGGGGCGTAGCTCAGGGGTTAGAGCAGGCGGCTCATAACCGCTTGGTCGTTGGTTCGAACCCAACCGCCCCCACCAGTATAAATGCCCCCATCTGGGGTTTATGTTGTTTATGCTATAATATATATGTATGTCTGAGTTTAAGACCCGTGCGCGCAAGGCTCTCTATTGGTTACAACACAACCTTTTTGTTTTTGATCGTATGATTATCATTGCGGCGGTAACGGTGTGTTTATTCTTTGTGTGGGGTGCAGTATCCTCAATGTCGCGCAACTGGACTTTGGCTCAGGAACTAGCAAATCGCAAGCGTGAGAAAGTTCTTCTTGAGCTAGAAGTGGAAACCCTTGAGCTGGAGAATGAGTACTATGTTTCTGCCGAATATCAAGAACTCGCTGCACGTAAATACCAGAACAAAAAACTTCCTGGTGAGACGCTGATTTATTTGCCGCCTAATTCTGAAGCCGCTAAGAACAAATATTCAGCCGAAGGCTCTAGTGACGCTGAGACCCTAGATGAGCCGATGAGTAACTTTGAGCAGTGGTTGGTGTTTTTGTTCGGTGCTGGTACGCTAGATTAGCCGTATTAAAGCGCGTCCACGAATGCGAGAATGTATTCCGTATAAGTGCAAAAACACTCAAATCTTCGGCACTTCTCAAACTATACAACTTATGCTAATATATAAACATGAGTGATTTTCCGGAGAGCAAAAAATCTTCTACAAATCCAAGCCCAGATGTCGCACCGAAGCCTATGTCTGGACCTATTTCTGCTTCCGCCCAACAATCCAGCTCCGCATCTGGCGAACAGCCAGCTTCTACACCTATACAGCCAAACATTGTACCCGTTCAGGCGCCGCAAGATGCGGCTACTACCTCGCACTTGCAGGCTTCTGCACAAGGTCCTGCCGCGCAGTTTAAGACGGAGAATATCGGTAGCTGGGCTGCACAGCAAGAGGATTACTTTGCTGAGCAGAATCGTAAAGCTGAAGAAAAACGCAAGAAATCTGAGCGAACCCGCAGGAAAGTTCTGCCGATTGTCTTTATTGTTGGGGGTATAATTGCGGTTGGTCTGATTATCTGGGGAATCGTAGCTTTAGTTATTGCGTTAACAACGAAGCCCGAGGTAGACGCTCCGACTATTTCTGGCGGAACAAGTGAAGACGTTAATAACTATCGCGATATTCTGCAGGACTTTTTCAATAAAGGTGGTGCCGATGGAATTCAAGCTGTTGAAGATGCCGTCAATGATACGTTGAATACTGAAAATGGCAGAGAGTATGAGAATCAAGTTAAATTAGCGGAAATAATTGTCCTTCAGAATAATGGTTTTTACAATGAGGCAATTGATAAATCCAAAAATATAGATATGGAAAAACTGGATTTAGATCAAAAAATTTCCTTTTATGGTGTCCTGTACTATTGCAGTACGATGCTAGGTGACAATAAGGCTGCTAATGAATACTTCATGAAGCAATATGAGTTAAGCGTCGAACAAGGAGGAGAAGGTGGCGGTGCTTAATATGAAGACGAGTCTTCGTAGGCGATATAGGATTTGCGTCCTTGCTTTTGTAGCAATGACCATTATTGGTATAACTGGTACAACGCTAAAAGTTTTTGCCGAAGGGAGTTCTGGAACTGGAACTGGTGCAACGGGGGGTAGCTGCACAACCGACAAAAATAAGACTGTTTATTGGGACACTTGTTATGGCGCGACTTGGCGCCGGTACCCCGCAGAGAGTGATTCCATTACGATCAAAGATGCGGGTAATGTAAAAGGCGGTACAGTCAAGAATTGCAAGACAAATGGCGGATATTATTACCGATTAGCGCTCGAAGCCTACAGCCCGAAAGTCTTTTATAGCTCTGGCGTTGTTGCTGCATCTCTAGGATACCAAGCTGGCTTAGTTCGGGTTAACCAAATTCGTAACCTTGGTAGCGGTTTCTATAATTTTATCGATGGATCGGTCGGTATACCAGGTACAGAAAAATGGGACACAGTAAAAGACCATTTTTATGCAGCTTTAGAAGCTGGTATCACTGGATTTTCTACAGATTGGGATACCACAGCTTGGTTTTGTTGGGATCTGAACCTCGAGAATCCACAGATGCAATTCCAATCTAAATCACGCGCGAGCAGTGGTGGCGATACTAATGTTTCGCTATCGTGGGATTCCGATGCTCCTGACCTTGAAGTCAAGGCTGATGAAGATGGAAAAGCTACGGTCGTGTTTGCTCACCAACTTCGCTACGAAGCCGGTAAAGTAGCCGGCACTTACGAAAACGCTTCGACTAAGTGGACTATCAAAACTGATTTACTCGACAGAACAGAAACCGATACTTGGTCTACTCCTGGCGTAGAGTCGAAAGAAACAGATTGGTTCACTACTGGTGATAAGGTGTTAAAGGTCGAAGTGCAGCTTGGTGAAGAAGAGACCGAGAAGAGAGTTTGCTCGACGATTTCATATCAAACTAAAACCGTAAAGTGGGATAACTCTACGCCGCACAAAATGCTTCCCGTGAACGATACCGGCACAACGAAAGCCTGCGCAGTTATCAAAAAAACCGATGCCCCTAAGCAAAACACTGGCGGGATCGTATTCTGGCCCCAATCATCGGTCGAATCAGTAGCTGATCGCGACGTAGTGAATCATAAGGAATGGACAACCGATGACAAAAACAAGGCGGACGGGGACATTGTCTCGATGCAGCTCAGTACGGATTACGATCAAGCTAAGGCAAATTTTGAGCACAAAATTCATGCTGAAGTTGATCTAGGAGGATATACCTTTGGCGGGAACGACGAATGGGATACAACTAATATGTGCACGGAGTATTGGGTAAACTATGCTGATGGTACGACTAGCTCGAAAGAAAAATTTTGTGCTCCGAAACCTAGTTCTGGCTCAAGCACGGCTTCAGACGAGAAGAGCGTACCGGGTAAGCAGGGGTTTGTGATTAACGTAGAAGGTAAAGCTATCGAGAAGATAAACTACGAACCAAAAACTATTCCCGTAAAGCGCGTTGAGAAAAAAGACGGGCCGTGCAATACAGTTCCAGAAACTAATACCTGTTCATGGAACCCAGCGCGGTATAAATACTACGCGGATGCAAATTCTGGCTCCGGGTCGGGAAATTCATCGGCGGAAATTGAATACGTTTCGCCAAATGAGCCGAATAATAGTGATGGGCCGTCTTCTGGCAACCGCAACAATGGCAATCCAATGTACGCTGGTGAATCTACAACTATGACATGGTGGGCTGAGGCTGAAGCAATTAACACTCGCCGTATTGCTGAGTATCAGTCTGTAGCGTTTGAGGTATTATGGTCAGCTGGTTATAATGAAGAGGCGCTTTCTGGTGATTTGGATAAAAACTTGAAGTATTCTGATAACCCAGGCCGAAGTCAGTATGACCCTTGCGAATACTGGCGTCGACGTCTTCCACTCCAAACACTGGTCAGTCCTAACTGTACTACAGTTTCCCCCGGCGATATTTTATTGAACGATACTTTCCCAACGAACGGCCTTACTGGTTTCCATAAGATTGACAACGAGACTAGGAGTATGGTAGTGCCAGACTATGTGGGCGATAAGTATTGTAATAGTTTTGCGTATAAATGGCAGTATTATTGGGGAGTGAAGCGTAAAAGTAGCGGTAATCAGTGGGTTTGGACTCCTGAGAATCAAACGTATTGGACTCACTACGATGCAGCTTGTCGAACCATCGCCAAAAAGCCATCGCTTTCGACCTGGAATGGAGGGGTATTTGCAAATGGCGGTATATCTACTTCACTGGCCTCGAGGTATGAAAACACAACCGTCGGTACGCTAGTTAGTGGTTCGGCGAATGCCTCCTACGGTTCTTGGACGGAGCATCTTGGTGTAGCGAATGGTGGTATCTTGAATTTTGGTACTGGCGGATCTCTTGCTTTCGGTTCTAATAGTATCGGCGTCAGTATTAATTCTAACTCTCCGTTGACGATCCGTAACGATATCGCGCTTGGTAGCGCTGGTATCACTAAAAACCCAACCTTAGTTTCGCGCCTTAGCGATTATTTGAGTGATATTCCAGAGACCGAGTATCATGGCGAAAGCGAGGTTAACATCTATAGCTCGATCGTATCCAATGGTGGAGCCGACGATATCTATTCTCTTCCTCAGAAAATTATCTATGCTCCAAATGCGTCTAAGGTAAACATCTATAGCGGAGCGACGCAGATTGACGCTTGGATTATTGCGCCAAACGCCGTAATCAACACTTGTGCAGACTTTACTTCTAGCAACGGTAATCCTGGCGGGACAGAAACTCGCCCAGCAGGCTCGCACCCATGCGATGCTCCACTCCGTGTCAACGGTCCGGTTATTGCGAGCTCTCTAAAACTCAATCGTACTGGTGGTGCCGATATCACGAATGATGGCGACAACTATACTGCTGTTCTTGGTCCTACTTATATTAATGATTGGCAAAAGTATACTCCGGCTGAGGTCTTTAATTTGAGTGCAGATACTTATCTTTGGGCTTACGCGCAGGCGGGTCGTTACGGCTCCAGCTACACTGAGGCCTATTCGCGTGAACTTCCTCCGAGGTATTAGGGATGAAAAAGAATTTTTCTAAAACTCCTAAGACTGTTCGTTCTGGTTTTAGCCTTATAGAGGTTATGTTGGTGTTGGGTATTTCTGGGTTGATGCTGGTAGGGCTTTTGGCGGGTACCTTTTCCTCGATCTCTAGCCAGCGCTATACTGATGCTGTCCGAACCTTTGCTGAATTTCTTCGTTCAGTCTACAATGAAGTAATTAGCCCGGAGTCGCTTGGCCTTGGCAATTCTGGGCAGGCTATCCTTGGCAAAATAATTGTTTTCGACCCTAGTATTAACGGTGATAATGGTGACCGCCAAGCTTATACTGCGACGATTATTGGCAGTGCTGATATGAATATAAATCCAATTCAGCCTAGTGGTAGCATTATGGAGGAACTTGCTAGGGCGGAAGCCACATTGTATTGTGGCAACAACGATACTGATAGCGGCTCGAGTACAGTGAATGAATTCATGTCACTCTGGCAGACTAGATTTATGCAAGGGAAGAGTGGTACGCTCGACATGAACCCGTCCAACGAATTTAAGGGGACTTTTGTTATTGCGCGCTCTCCTGTCTCTAATACCGTTCACACTGCGTTTAGTAAAGAAATTGTCTATGATTTAAAAAATGGTTGTCAGCCAAACGACAAGACTGCCGAATATAGTTTTAAACACGATCTTGAAGATTCAGTTGAGCGTATTAAATTTAGCCAAGACAACGCCGTGAATATCTGTATTAAATCTGACGATGTCCGGTTCGTTCGTGCAGTGAGAGTTGCGGCAGACGGTCGTAACAGCTCGGCTATCAGTGTCATTAATTCCGACGATCTCGAAGATGACGAGGAAAATCCATGCGCGCATTAAAAAGAGAAAAAACCTGTGTTAAACGGGGGGATACTCTAGTTGAGGTAATGGTCGCGATGGCAATTCTCGCGGTCGTTACGATCGTTACTGTAACCATGATGAATCAGGGCTTGAACGTATCGGAGCGATCGCTAGAACTTACTACGGCGCGTAATGAGCTTAACGCTCAGGCCGAAGCCCTCCGCTTTATCCATAGCTCTTATGTTTCTGAGCTGAACTTACCGAAGTGTAATAGTGCCGGTAATGATGTGCGTTGTCAAGCTTTCGCTGATATTTGGGAAAAGATTGTTGAACAAACGATCCCCGCCAACCAGGAACGCAAAATCAACCTTCCTACGACAAATTGCGAACGGGATATTTATGATGATGGAAAAAAGGCTCTTATCGATGACCATGCTTTTATCATCAACACTCGCCTTCTTCAGGCTTCAAACATTAGAGGATCGTCAGGTGTGAATTTGTCTAGTATTGTCACGGCGAGCGGAAGCGGTAGCAACCTGTCCGTTTTTCAGATGCCGGATCTTAGCGCGCGGCTTTTATATACGGGGTCGACCGGCGTTGAGGATACCGCGCTACATGAGTTGACTGAGTATACAAAACTGATTGCAGCACAAGGAATATGGGTGGTTGGCATAAAATCGCAGGAGCTGGGTGCTAATGGCAGTGATCCGATGTACTATGATTTTCATATCGAAACCTGCTGGAATAATGCCGGCAGTAATACACCCAGTTCGCTTGATGCTGTAATTCGGCTTTATAACCCAGCTGCGAGGTAACATTTATGAAAAACAAGAATAAAAAACTTAAAGAAACTTCATCACTAAACCGTCAGGGTTTTACTGTTGTCGAAATTACGCTTGTGATGGCTTTTATTGCGGTTTTGCTTATTGCGATTGCGCTAGTTATTTCTAACATTATGGCTGTTTATCAGAAGGGACTTACCCTAAAGTCCGTTGACAGTGTCGGCCGTAACTTGATTGAAGAATTTACTACGGCGATTAACTCTGCGCCATCGATTGATACGGCAAATCTTTGTCGTACGCATACCAATGATGATACTACGAGGGAGCAATGCGAGGCCAACAATGCTTACAAGTTTATCTTCCAAAGTCGTGAAGCTAACAGCGAGGCTCTTCAATACTCTGGCGTACTCTGCACTGGCAACTATTCCTACATCTGGAATACACAATATGGCGTGCAAGCCGGGCAATCTTTGAATTTGGAATATCGCGATAAAAGTGGAAACAAGCAGATTGTTGAGCGCCCCTCGCTTGCTCGTTTTGAAGATAAAAATTATCTTGCCTGTGCTGTTTCGATGGCTAGTAACTATACATATACTAATAATTTTGTAAATCAATCTAATCACACCGTAAGTATTATTAACCTTGAGAATGGTCAAGAAAACCCAATAGCTGATCCGGAAACTAATTTCCTAGAAGGCTCTGAATTGCCTCTTATGCTCTATGAATTAACCGTGTTCCCAATTTCGCAAGACTCAGTCACGCTCCGTAGTTTTTTCTCTGGTACTTTTATTCTTGCAACGGAACAGCAAAAAGACGACGCCAGCATTACGCGTACGGATGATCTTTGCAAGGTTCAGAATGCTGACGCAGGAACTCTAGATATTGGTTCACGCTTTAACTATTGCGCAATAAACAAGTTTAATTTTGCCGCACGCACGGCTGGAGTCTAGCTACATTGTCTCCGCTTATGGTATAATTGACGTATGAAGAGTCTGAAAAAACTTTTTGGGAAAACAAAACGCGGTGCTACCTCGATTTATATTGTAGTGTTCGCAACGATCTTGTTCGGTGTCGTTACACTTAGCTTCGTCCGCATCATGCTTTCCGAAGCTTCACAAAGTAGTAACGACGACTTATCTCAATCTGCCTACGACTCAGCGATGGCTGGTGTTGAGGATGCGAAGATTGCTGTGAATGCGTATTATAAGTGTCTGAGCGAAGGCGGTTCGTGCGATAGTAAGAATGTCATCACGAAACACCCGGATGATCCAAGCTGCGATCAAGATTTTGTACTTGGCGAGATTTTGCACGGCATGCCGGATAAGAGCGAGGTCCCGATTATCTCTACTAGCGCTAGTATTAACGGAGAGACTGATTCTTCAGACCAAGCCTATACCTGTGTAATTATCTCCGACGTTACTCCGGACTATCGTGGCACTTTAACATCCGACACTCGTACGAAGGTTATCCCTATCAGTGTCCCGCGCGACGGCGTTACAACTAGTTATGATAGCGCCAATCTGAATGAAGTTTTTTACATCGATTTTAGTTGGTATTCTGAGCTAAATCGCGGTGCATTACAAAAAGGTAGTTATATTACAAATGATAAATTCGCAGATGCGAACCACACGACCATCCCGCCCACTATTCAGCTAACCTTTATTAAAGTTGCCCAAGGCCATCTTAATCTCAACGAGCTTCGTGCTGCGGACAGTGATGCGGGTAGTGTAATAAATAGTACTATGGTATTGCTGCCGGCTTATGTAGCTAGCGGTTCAACTTCATCTGTCACTTCTATTGCCTCTAACCAGATCTTATCTTATGGCCAAATTAGCAGCACCGATAGTCCAGTTTTAGTTACTTGCGGAGACGATGAATTTGCCTGTACCGCCCGACTTGAAGTTAATGGTCTAAATCTACGTGAAGGTGACAATGTTTTTCTCGTAGCCTCATTGCCTTATGGTGACTCTATGTCGGATTTTGCGGTTACGTTACGTAGACAAGATGAAACTGCGGTAAAGTTTCATGGTGTGCAAATCAGTGTCGATTCTACTGGTCGCACTAACCAACTTTTCCGTCGTGTCGAGACTCGGCTTGACCCAGCTGACCTTTTCTTCCCATATCCACAGTACGCAATAGAGTTGGGTGGTGACGACGGGGAATCGCTTTCGAAGAAATTCTGGATCACCGCTAATTGCTGGTATAATCAACCAGATAATGGTGGCCTCTGTGCGAATAACGGCAATGTCTAGGGTATAAAAATACTTTCGCCGTTTAAGGCGAAAGTATTTGCTCCTAGTTAGGATAGCTTTAGTAATTCTCAGCGCGAATTTCGAAGAAAGCCTGTGGGTGGCTACAGACTGGGCAAACTTCTGGGGCTTGCTCGCCAGTGTAGACGTAACCGCACTCGCGGCATTTCCAAACAGTCACTTTGTCGCTCTTGAAAACTATATCTGAATCGACGTTACCTTTAAGTTTAAGATACCGGGCCTCGTGTTCCTTTTCGACGCCTGCTACAAGATCAAACTTTGCAGCGATTTCGTCGTAACCTTCCTCGCGTGCAACTTTCGCAAAGTTGTTATACATATCGGTCCATTCGTAATTTTCGCCTTCTGCCGCTAGCTGGAGGTTCTTTTCGGTATTATCGATATCTCCACCGTGCAGGAATTTATACCAAATTTTTGCATGCTGCTTCTCGTTGTCAGAGGTTTCGGTAAAAATCGCTCCAATCTGTTCGTAGCCATCTTTTTTTGCTTGTTTAGCATAGAAACCATATTTGACGGCTGCTTGTGACTCGCCTGCAAAAGCAGCCTCGAGATTTTTCCAAGTTTGACTATTGCGGTCTAGCTCTTTTGTCATATTACTCTCCTTATGTTACTAGAGATATTGTAGCACGCCTGTCGTCAGTGGACTAGTCCAGATTTCTCGGTCCCCTAGGGTGTGGTATAATGGCTAATATGGGAATTGAGCGGAGTATAGAGGCGGAAGCTAGTGAGCCGAGATCACGTCTAGTCGACACCAGTGTGAACGAGAATGACTTGTCCGAGCAAGCCGAAGAGGTTACTCTGCGCCCGCTTACTTTTGCTGATTACATTGGCCAAGAGCGCTTAAAAAGCAATTTAAAACTTGCGATTGATGCCGTAAAAAAACGTGATGATGGAACTACGCTGGACCACGTTTTGCTTTATGGCCCACCAGGTTTAGGAAAGACCACAATGGCGAATATCATTGCGCACGAGCTTGGCGCCAGTCTTCGGGTTACAAGTGGTCCAGCAATTGAGCGTGCTGGAGATCTGGCTTCAATTCTAACAAACCTTCAGAACGGTGATGTACTTTTTATTGATGAGATTCACCGTTTGCGCCGTGCTGTCGAGGAAGTACTTTATTCAGCTATGGAGGATTATAAACTCGACATCGTAATTGGTAAGGGTCCAGCTGCTCGTTCTGTGCGCCTCGACTTACCAAAATTTACGGTTGTGGGCGCCACCACGCGTACAGGCTCACTCGCTGGCCCTTTGCGTGATCGTTTTGGTCTAATCCATCGTCTAGAGTATTATAAGATACCCGAGATCGAACGGATTATTAGTCGCACGGCGCGTTTACTAGGGACCGAAATTGTTCCCGAAGCAACTAGCTTGCTTGCTACGCGCTCACGTCTAACTCCTCGCATTGCTAACCGTTTGACGAAGCGTGTGCGCGACTATGCTGAAGTACATGGTAATGGTGTGATTGATGTTAATCTAGCACAGGGTGCTCTAGACTTAATGGAAATCGATAATCTTGGGCTTGACCCGGCCGACCGTAATATGCTAGAGCTAATGCTTGAGAATTATGGTGATCGGCCAGTTGGCTTGACCACGATTGCTGCTTTGACTGGTGATGAAGCGGCCACAATCGAAGATTACTACGAGCCTTATATGCTTCAGTTAGGCTTAATTGAACGCACTCCACGCGGCCGCTCGGTCACAAAGAAAGCTCAGGATCACCTAGCCAAGGTTCGCAGTCGGACCTAGGGCGAGAGCTCTGTGTCTGTGGCCCCTGAAAACCCTTGCGCTTATCTTGGACTGCGTCTATAATAGGTTTATGTATAATCCTTATCAACTAGACCACAAAACCCCCACTAGAAAAGACTATCTCGACACGACCGATTTTGATCAGTCTGAGATGCTTGATATGGTGAAAGTTTCTACGACTGTGCGTAGCTTTATCAAGGAAGGTGGCACACTTGAGACTCTTTATCATAAAAATCTTGCAATGATCTTTGAGCAGAAATCTACCCGTACGCGCGTATCTTTTGAAGTTGCTATGGAACAGTTGGGCGGGCACGCTTTAAACCTTGCTCCGGGCGCCATTCAGCTTGGTGCGCATGAGACGATCGGTGATACTGCAAAAGTTCTTTCGCGCATGTGTGATCTGATTATGGCTCGTGTCGATCGCCACGAGAGTATCATGGAGCTTGCTGCGACCGCTACGGTGCCAGTAATTAATGGCATGTCGGATTACAACCATCCGACCCAAGAGCTTGGCGACATTATTACTATCTTTGACCATCTTCCAGAAGGAAAACCTCTTGATAAGGTTAAAGTAGTTTTTGTTGGCGATTGCACTCAAGTTTGTTCTTCGCTCATGATGATTACTACAAAAATGGGGATGGATTTTGTACAATATGGCCCTCCGGCTAAATGGCTTTCTGATGATTTTCTAAAACTTGGTCGAGCCAACACTCAGCGTTACGGTGGTAGTGTGCACGTTTCAGACAATCCTGCCGTGCTTGAAGACGCAGATTTCATTTACACTGATGTTTGGTATGGTCTTTATGATAAGGAAACTCCGAAGGATGTCTATATGCGCGAGTTTTATCCGAAATATCAAGTCAATGATGAAATGCTCGCTGCGACCGGCAACCCTAATGTTAAAGTTATGCACTGTCTTCCGGCGATGCGCGGCGAGGAAATCACTGACAGTGTGCTTGATGGGCCACATTGTATCGCTTGGGATCAGGCCGAAAACCGTCTCACTGCTCAGCGCGGGCTAGTATTGTACTTTGGTGGCGTAGCGCAAGATGCGCTAGACAATATTAAACGGCAGAAGGAGGAAAACTAATGCCAAATAAAAAGAAAAAGTATAAGTTCAGGCTGTTTAGCGCCGTCCTCGCTACAGTTTGTATTATCCTTGTTGGTGATGCCGTTGCTCCGACCGCCGCGATTGGTAATTCACAATACCTTTGGTGGGTTATCATGCTTATTGGTTTTTTCGTCCCCTATGGGCTTATTTCTGCTGAGCTAGGTACGCAATATCCGTCTGAAGGCGGAATGTATACTTGGGTGAAGAAAGCCTTTGGTGCAAAATGGGCTGGACGAGTCGCCTGGTTCTATTGGGTTAACTACCCACTTTGGGTGGCATCACTAGCCGACCTTGTCACAACTTATCTCATGCAGATGCTAGGCTTCGAGATGACCTGGCCGGTTATTCTTGCAATTCAGCTTTTCTATATTCTACTAGTCAGCGTGCTTGGGGTTTTGCGCGTTTCTCAGAGCGACATTCTCTCTAATGTTGGTGCAGTAGCAAAGTTCATCTTTATGGCCGGACTAGGTGTCCTTGGTGTCTATGTTCTTATTACTCAAGGTAGCGCTAACCCAATTAACTCACCGGTTGATCTCTTGCCGATGGTTGGAGCCGACGGAAAATTTGACTTTACTGGCCTCGGCTTCGTTGCGTTAATTATCTTTAATATGCTTGGTTTTGAAGTTGTCTCTACCTTTAGTGACGATATGGATAATCCTAAGAAGGAGATTCCGAAGGCTATTGTGCTTGGTGGGATCTTAATCGCGGTATTCTATCTCCTAGCCAGTTTTGGTATCGGTGTGGCAATTCCACTTGAAGAGCTCAGCTCGGACTCCGGCCTACTCGACTCTTATCAGATTCTGTTGACGACGATTGGGCTTTCTGCTGGAGCTATCAAGGCTATCATCGTGGTGGTTGGCGGTCTCTTTATTTATACCTTAGTTGCTAATATCGCTTCTTGGAACTTTGGTGTCAACTCCGTGATTGCTTATGCGGCCGAAGATGGGACTTTTCCTAAGTCTTGGGCCAAACGCAATAAAGATGGTGTTCCTTATGTCGTTTCAATTTGGACTGGCGTTGTCGGTGCTATTATTGCTACTGGTGGCGTAATCGTTGCTCAGTTCTTCCCGGAAGTATCTAATCTTTTCTGGACTTTCTTCTCGCTTAGTCTTGTCTGTTTGCTATTGTCTTATTTACCAATGTTTGCTGCCTTCTATAAATTGCACAAGCAAGGCCCAGCTGTAAAGAACGGGTATTGGATCGGTGGAGGTAAAATCAAAGCTTTTCTCTTTACTGCCGTCCCTCTAATGTTACTGGTGGTTGCGTTATTCTTTACGCTTTTCCCAGAGTTTGATATTGCCATGTTTGAGTATCAGTGGCCACTTATCGTTGGCGCATGTATCGCTGTCGTTCTAGGTGAGCTTATGGTGAGCAAAGTTAAGAAAACAAAATCCGGTAAGCAAAAACGTATAAAAGCTTCAAGGTAAAAATTAGAAAGGGAAAAATATGCGAATTATTGATAGTACCCCGCGAGCTGATGGCTTCCATATGCCATCTGAGCTTGCTGAACATCGTTGTACTTATATTCTTTGGCCAGAACGAGAAGATAACTGGCGCTATAATGCCGAACCGGCTCAGGCCGTTTTTAAACAAGTAATCCAGACTATTGCAAAGTACGAGCCAGTCATTGTCGGCGTCAACAAGTCGCAGTATCTCCACTTGCTAGAAATGAATATGCCGAACGTTCAGATCGTCGAAATCAGTAATAATGATTCTTGGGTTCGTGACACTGGTGCGACTTTTGTAGTTGATGGTGCTGGCCATATGCGCGCTATCGACTGGAAGTTTAACGCCTATGGTGGCTTAGTTAATTGTATATATTTTCCTTG
>CANEKB010000019.1 GCA_947427985.1 uncultured Candidatus Saccharibacteria bacterium | reverse complement strand
AACATTTGGCAAAAACCTGAGCAAAATACGCGTCTTTCGCTTAACCCGCAGGCTTGTCGTCACTATATAACAAATCGTTTTAAAATAACAAGCACAAGTGCATTAAAAATCGCTTTTTATACCAAAACCCTACTCGAACTATTTATTAGTATCCTGATCCGGCCGTATTCACTGGTTCTGCTTAAGCTTTTTCTTAGCTTCGCCACGTAATTGTTGGCAGCGAGCGATCTCATATTTACACTCCTTGGGTTCTTCTTGGAATATTTCTAGTGCTTGGTTATAGAGTTCGATTGCCTTTTCGAGCTTGTTGCTTTCTATCATTACTGCTGCTTGTTGGAGAAGTCGATTGCCCTTTTGGCGCGTGCCACCGACCCCAAGAAAATCGCAAATTCGGTCAACCTCGCGATAGGCTGCCTGGCTTTTAAAAATATCTTCTTTTGCCAGATAAAAATTACCCAAATTTTCATAAAAACTCTGACATTTTTGAGTAGTTGTACGCATTTCTCGGGCAAAAATTTGCTCCGCCTTTTGATAAAATTCTTCTGCTTCGCGCCATCTTTTTAACGCCCAATAGCAACGCCCTGCTTGCATATACTTCTCCGCTAGAAATATCCCATCGTTTCGCTTTTCTAGAAAGTCGATGAGTTTCAGGGCGATTTTTAAGGCGTGCTCATAATCACAACTTTCTCCATTTTCGTAAAATTCTTTATTTAGTATGCTTTCTAACTCACGCGCTGAAAAACCTGGTGCAAACCGAACCAAAATTTCCTGTTCCGGTGTCATTAAGACGGCTAAGAATTCGTCCTTTTTCGCATCCCAGCAGATAAAACGTCCCGGTCGTGCCGTCTCGCACAAAACCTTCGATAGCTCTTCTGACTCATATTCTTTGAGTGACTCTTTCACGTCTTCTGGATTGTCGCAAACCAGGGAATTATTATATATCGCCGGGCTTTCTAAGACTAAAATCTTTAGAAATTCCTTGAAATCCAGATCGGATTTGTGAAATACTAGCGTTATCTCCTCGCCGTTTTCCTCTGGTAAATCGTCAAAATAGATTGTCGGATTCTCTTTGTCGTAGTCTTCTGCTAGGATCGCTACTAAGTTATCATGAAATGATCCGATGATCAGTATGTCTTTTAGTTCGCTATCAACTTTCGCTTTGTCTGGGTCTATTTTATCTGGCAACCAGAGCTGATTTTTGCCCAAGTTGACGTCAGTATACCCATATTTCTCTAGGAATTCCCGTAAAATTCCAGGTAGCTTGACTCCGCGCCGTTTCTCGTTACGAATGAAATCGCCTTCCCAGACGCCCAATTCCTCGCCATCATAATATTTGACTAGCGTTTCTAACGCTGTTAGTCCGACTTCTAGCATTCGCTAAATCCCCATCAGTGGTTTAATATTTGCTCCGAGCGAATTTAATCGTGTTGCAAAATCCTGATACCCACGGTTAATTGAATAAATGTTTCTTAGAATTGAATTTCCCGGGGCTGCAAGCATAGCAATCATCACAACCACTGCTGGGCGCAAAGCTGGCGGTGCGACGAGCTCTGCTGCGCGCCAATTCGTCGGCCCCTCTATATAGACGCGGTGAGCATCTAGGAGTTCCACCTTCGCATTAAGATTCTCTAAATAAGTTAAATATACCGCACGGTTTTCAAATACCCAATCATGAATCAGTGTTCTGCCTTTCGCCGTCGCCGCAATCACCCCAAAAAATGGTAGATTGTCGATGTTGAGGCCAGGGAAGGGCATCGGCGCGATTTTATCAGTCGGTGCAACTAAATCTGCTTTTCGGATTTTCAAATCCACTAAGCGCGTTCGTCCGTTAGCACTATAGTATTCTGGTGAGCGATCAATCTTTGCCCCCATACTCTTCAGGATTTCTAGCTCAATTTCAAGAAACTCAACCGGTGCTCGACGAATTGTTAAACAAGATTTCGTTACGAGCGCGACTGCGATAAACGACATTGCTTCGATTGGATCTTCTGCCGGTGAGTATTCTATTTCAGTACGAATTTCAGCTTTGCCGCGTACGACGAGTGTCGTTGAGCCAATTCCGCGCACTTTGACTCCAAGCTTTTCTAAAAAGAAGCAAAGATCTTGCACCATATAATTTGATGATGCGCCAACGATTGTTGTTTCTCCTGGATAAAGCGCTGCCGCCATCAAGGCGTTTTCGGTCACTGTATCACCTCGCTCAATCAAAACAATTTGCTTCGGTGGAAATGGCGCCTCAACCTGGTCGATATATGGTGCTTTGTCGCGCTCTGGCTTCCGTCCTGGGTTCATTCCTTCAGGCTTCATGGTTGGCTTGAGCGGCGCTACGGTCGCCTCATAGAACCCGCTACAATTTGTCGCATCCACTTTTAGCCCAAAAGCCGAAAGCGCCCTGAGGTGTGGCTCGATCGTACGCGTCCCGAGTGTGCATCCCCCAGCGTAAGGTAAACGGAACTTCTTGAACTTATGTAATAGTGGCCCCATCAGCATCAAAATCGACCGAGTTTTACGTGCCGCCTCGACGTTTATGCTGTCAATACTTAATTCATCTGGTGATATAATTTCTAGATCACGATTGTCGTTAATCCAACGGCACTTCACACCGATTGACTCCAGAACTTCAATAATTCGGAAGACCTCTTCGATCCGGGCAAGGTGTTTCAGCCGGGTTGTTCCAGAATTTAGTAATGAGGCACACAACAAGGCCACTGCTGCATTTTTACTTGTGTTAATTGTCGCTTCGCCATGGAGCTCCTTGCCACCGTGGATGGAGTAGCTCTGAGTAACACTGTCATTAACAGAGAGAATTTGTCCACCTAGTGCCGCTGAAAGTTTTTTCGTTAAATCGAGGGAAATATTCTGTCGGCCTTTCTCAATGCGGTGGATCGCTGATTGACTCGTGCCGATCGCCTCGGCCAGCTGTGCCTGCGTCCAGCCTTTCTCCGTGCGTAATCGCTCGACTACACGCCCGATTGCTTCCTGGTAACTTGGGTCTTGCCTATTTCGTTTCATGGTTCTATTATACCATACTTTATATCACCAGATGAATAATCATTTTTCAGAACATCCATCCGGTGATATCAAAACCCCAGATTAACTAGCTATCTAGCCTTATTTCTCTCCGCCACAAACAACGTTATTAGCATGTAGCCATCCCTGCACTGTGCCACCATCAAGATACTCTCCGTCGGTCGTCGCGACATGCATAATACCGCCTTTCTGAAGATAGCTCATAATCGGGTCGGTTACGACATATTCCTGATCGGTCGGGCCAAAATTATTTGAATTCACATAACTAACAATCTCGCGCAGGAGACTCGGTGACATTACGTATTTACTTACGTTAATAAGGTTTGATGGTGCTTCATCGACGCTTGGTTTTTCGATTACTTCAGTTAGTAGTCCATCCTTTACCGAAAAAACTCCGTAACGGCTCACTTCTTCTTGTGGGATCTGCGCACCGAAGATTGCTGAATCTTCCTCCCCCTCTAGCGACTCTAGCAATGCGGAGGCGGCGGATTTTCCACCTGGATTCCAAATGAAATCGTCGCCCATGAAAACCAACACTGGCTCGTCGATGTTGTATTCCTCAACCACCATCGCAATAGGAACAGCCGTACCGTACTTTCCGGACGGATCTTGTGTAATGTAATGAATTTTTACATTATCCGGTAGAGTTTTTGCTAATTCTAGTCGGTCAGCTTTGCCGCGTTCGGTTAAATATGTATTAAGCGCAAGATTATCTTGATAGAAAGCCTTCACCTGGCATGGTTCGACGTTCGAGATTACCATGTAGATATCGGTCACCCCGGCCTTAATCAGTTCTTGTACTGAATAATCCACCAGTGGTCGATCTCCTACTGGTAACATCGATTTCTCAATCACCTTCGTGATCGGCAGTCTACGTGTGCCCCAACCCGCTACCGGAATAATTGCTTTTGTAATCATTACTCAAACTCCACTTATTTGCTGTTATTATAGCATACTTCGCGGGAATAACTTTACAGCTGAAAACTATTTTTCGTGAATTTCACTAGCCTATCTCCCGGCAGGTTAAAACTCTTTCCGGGTAGGTAGTCGATAATCGCTTGGCGGAAATTTTCGAGCTGTGGCCTGGTAGCCGAAATTCCTGCCCGGATCGTTCCGGCGCGTAGCAGCTCTAGGCTTAAATTGCGGTCAAGTTTATCCCCGTCTAGTTCTCGGAACCACTTCCGCTCCCATTCTTCGCCTGTTGCCGGCAAAACTCCGTTGATGATCAGATCAACTTCTTGACGCAGAGCTTTTTGCTTCTGCCAGAGTCGCCAAACTCTCAGTTTTTGTTCGAAATCCAGTGGGGAATTATTCATCTGGTGACGTATGCGATTGCGAAGATATTCATCCCATGAGTTCGACGGGTCTTCACGGTATTCTAGCCGGCGCTTTGCGGCGTATTCAAAAATTGCCGCTTTATCCATTGGCTCGTAAAACAGCTCTGTTTCTAGGAATGGTCGTCGTATCCCGCGAGTATCGAGTGCGCCGAGTCCTCGCCAGCCAGTACCGCGCAGGAGATTAATTATTACTGTCTCGATTAGGTCATCGAGATGGTGTGCCGTCCAGATTTCTACTCCGCATCCGTCGTCTAGTTCTTCCGCTAGCCGACCTAAAAAATCATATCGTTTCCCGCGCGCTTCAGCTTCGGACGCTCCTTCGCCTAACTCTACTCGTTTCTCGCGAAACTCTACTCCATATTCTGCCGCCTTTTCCTTCACAAACCTGGCGTCCTCGTGCGAGTTTTCTCGAATTCCATGGTCGAAGTGCGCGACTACTAGGCCCTTCATCGCGATCCTCTCGGTGCGGCAAACCATGTCTAGCAACACCATTGAATCTACACCGCCCGATACCGCTAGAATCATTTTCGCCATATTTCCTAATTATATCAAATTATGCTATAATTAGAAAATATGGAACTCGCTAAAATTCGTAATTTCTGCATTATCGCTCATATTGATCATGGTAAATCGACTATTGCTGATCGCATGATGGAATTAACTGGCACTGTCTCAGCTCGTGAAATGAAGTCTCAGTTGCTTGATTCGATGGAACTTGAACGTGAAAAGGGGATTACGATCAAACTCGCTCCAGTACAGATGAATTGGAAGGGGTATCAGCTTAATCTGATTGACACTCCAGGCCACGTTGATTTTTCTTACGAAGTTTCGCGTTCACTTCAGGCGGTCGAGACGGCGGTGCTTGTTGTCGATGCAACCCAAGGTATTCAGGCGCAGACCCTTGCTAATGTTTATCTCGCTCTTGAGCAGGATTTGTATATTATCCCAGTAATTAATAAAGTTGACCTTCCAGCAGCTGATGTTGAGAAGGTTACTGCGCAAATTGTGAACCTTCTCGGTTGCAAGCCCGAAGAAATTATCCCAGTTTCTGGTAAGACTGGCTACAATGTTGATAAAGTGCTTGACCGGATCGTCGAATCCGCGCCGGCGCCACGTGCAGCCGAGCTTAATGATACTCGGGCGCTAATTTTCGACTCATATTTTGATGACTACCGTGGGGTTATTCTCTACGTACGTGTTTTTGAGGGCGAAATTCCTAAAAATTCTGAGATTCGCATGATGGCGGCCGAGACAAACGGTATTGCGCTTGAGGTTGGTGCACTTACACCAAAGATGACTCCTGCACCTAGCCTCCAAGCCGGTGGGATTGGCTATATCGTCACTAATCTTAAGACTACTCGCGAAGCAAAAGTTGGCGATACGGTCACGCTCGCCAAGGCTCCCGCTAGCACTCCACTGCCGGGCTATAAAAATGTTTTGCCGTTTGTCTATGCCGGATTTTTCCCAGTTTCGAACGACCAATACCAGGAGCTAAAAGACGCTGTCGAGAAGCTGGCGTTGTCTGACTCGGCGCTCCATTTTGAACCGGAAAATTCGCCAGTGCTCGGCTTTGGCCTTCGGATCGGTTTTCTTGGGTTGCTCCATATGGATATTATTAAAGAACGCCTCGAGCGCGAATTTAACCTTGATCTTGTTATTACGAATCCGAGCACAAACTACGAAGTTACTCTGAATGATGGTACTGATTTAAATATTCGTTCGGCTTCCGATTTGCCGGATCAATCGACAGTTGCGGAGATTCGTGAGCCCTGGGTGAAGGGCGAGATTATCTTGCCGAGTTCTATGATTGGCGGCGTACTTGGTCTTATTAACGAAAAACGTGGCCACCAGACTAACCTTAGTTATATTGAAGATCGTGCCGTGATTGATTTTGAAGCGCCAATGGCAAACCTTTTGACGGATTTTTATGATCAACTTAAGTCGATTACTTCGGGCTATGCTAGCTTTAACTACGAACTCTCCGACTACCGCCCCGAAGATTTGGTCCGGCTCGATTTTCTTGTGGCGGGGAATCGTATGGATGCGCTTAGTATTATGTGTCACCGTACCGAAGCCGACGCGCTTGGCCGCGAATTGACAAAGAAGCTAAAAGAAGTTATCCCGCGCCAAAACTTTGAGGTTGCGCTTCAGGCTGCGATTGGTGCAAAAATTATTGCTCGCGAAACCATTGGTGCTTATCGCAAGGATGTTACCGTGAAGATTCACACTGGCGACCGTGATCGTAAGGCAAAACTTCTCAACAAGCAGAAGAAAGGCAAAGCTCGCATGAAACGCTTCGGCAAAATCGATATCCCTTCGGAAGCCTTTACGGTCATGCTGAAACGCGATTAGTATATGCAGCGGGATTTCTTCGAATGGTTTTTTCAGCGTGATGGTGAAACTATCTTTTTTGGTTGCCTAGTAATTATCGCTACAGTAATATTGTTTGTTACTATTGTGCGATTTTTTGTCGGAATTCTACAATTCCTATATCGACGCCATGCTAGTAAAATTTATAAAAAAGTTGCGCGTATCAGTGAAAACTATTGCCATTTGAGGGAAATCAACTCTAAGTATAATATAACTTCGCTGAGTAACTATAAGTATAATATCATGGCGCCAGTGAGGTCGCTCCAGAAATATCGTAAAACATTTGGCGAAGATGTGATTGGATATTATGTTGAACAGAACATAGGCGGATTAAGGGATGATATCGCGTTGGCTATAAAGACAATGCGATGCTATCATGAATACATTCAAGAGGTGAACTTGCTTGATTTTGAAACCGCTAAAGATCTACTGAAACAGAAAAAGCTTAGTCGTCGCAAGTTTAGGAGATATGAACGGAAATTGGTAAAACGTAAAACGATAAAGGATCCATCTAGTGTCATTGCTAAAATCGAAATCTACTATAGCAGTCCGCGCGGCAAGAATGTTTATCGAAAAACGGGAGAGTATGATTATGGCGATCTTGCATATATCTATAAAAGATGGCTAAAGAAGCAAAACTATAAAATTAGTGCCCGGTATGAGCGGTCATTAATGAGTGATAGTCTACGATACGATGTACTGAGGCGGGATAACTTCCAGTGTTGTATATGTGGGGCAGCTAAAAAAGATGGCGTAAAACTGCACGTTGACCATATTGTGCCAGTATCTAAGGGCGGTAAAACTACAATGAATAATTTGCAAACTCTATGCGAACGGTGTAATGTTGGTAAAAGTAACAAATTATGAATTCAGATTTATTCATCGGGTCCATTAAGCTCAATCGAGAAGAAGTTGATAGCTTTGAAAAATATCCCTTCAATATCTCTATTATTAAAAAATTCAACGAACTAAAGTTCCGTAAACCAGTTACCTTTTTCATTGGTGAAAACGGCACGGGCAAATCTACTCTAATCGAGGCGATTGCGGTGGCCGCCGGTCTAAACCCGGAAGGTGGCACGCAGAACTTCAATTTCAGCACCCAGGACACACATTCCGGCCTTTCCGAATATCTTATCCTCAGCAGATATAGCCGTCCCCGGACTAAGTTTTTCCTTCGTGCTGAGAGTTTTTATAATGTTGCCTCGGAAATCGTCCGTCTGAGCGAGGAATGTGGTGCTGGGTCGCTCTATCAGTATTATGGCGGGAATCTTCATGAATGTTCGCATGGTGAATCCTTTTTGCGTCTCGTCCAGAATCGCTTTTCGCCGCGCGGTCTCTACATTCTCGACGAGCCCGAGGCTGCCCTCTCGCCTAGCCGCCAAATGACCTTGCTTTGCTATATCGACAATCTAGCCAAGCAAGGCTCGCAGTTTATTATCGCCTCGCATTCGCCAATCCTAATCTCCTATCTCAACGGGGAAATCCTCGACCTAAACAACAACTTTCAGCCCGTCGCTTATGAAGATACCGAGATCTACCAAACTTACAAAACTTATCTCGAAGATCCTATTGCTATGCAACGCCGGTTGTTTACTAACGATAATGAATGTTTATAGTCGTTGTAATTTTTACAACACTCTCTATGCATTTTCTTGGTTTTTATGCTAAAATACAACAAGTTGACCCAGCTTGTAATCTTTCAGAAGGCGTATAATCGTCAACGCGATTAGGCGCTTTTTTGTGGCCCTAGGATTCCGAAATCCGGAAGCTCCGCAGTCAAAAGCTAGAAGAATTCTAGGAAGCCAGAACAAGCTATTTTTATCAAAATTAAAAGGAGGAAATTGTGCAAAACGCTGAAGAAAATAAATATCTAGGAAAGGAGCAGATCTCGAAACTATTACTAAAGTTTTCGATTCCATGTATCCTCGCCCTACTTATTACATCATTATATAATATTGTTGACCAAATTTTTATTGGTCACGGTACGACCGAAGGGCTTGGCGCCGTTGGTAACGCAGCGACTTCGATTGTCTTTCCAATCACGCTCGTAGCGGTCGCTCTTTCGGGTATGTTTGGCGACGGTACGGCGGCTTTCCTTTCGATCTGCCAAGGCCGAAAGGATACTAAGAACGCTCACCGTGCTGTCGGTGGTAGTGCGCTGATCACCTTGATTGCTAGTATTGTTTTGGTTGCGTTGGGGTTCATTTTTGCTGACCAGATTCTTGCGCTTTTTGGGGCAAGTGCCGATAATATTATCTACGCGAAGCAGTATTTCTTCATTATCTTGAGCTTCTTCCCGATCTATATGCTCGGATATATGTTGAACTCTGTCATTCGTGCTGATGGCTCTCCGGCTTATGCAATGGTCGCTACGGTAGCTGGCGCCGTCACTAATATCATTCTTGACCCGATCTTTATCTTTGTTCTGGGATGGGGAATCCAGGGTGCTGCTTGGGCGACGATCACCGGACAGATTATTACGCTGATTATTTCGCTAGTTTATCTTGCTCGCACTAAGACGTTCAGACTTTCGCTTGATAGTTTTAAGCCGCAGAGCCAAGTACTCGGAAATATCGCAAAACTCGGCATCTCTACTCTTATTACGCAACTCTCGATTGTAGTAATCTCAATGGTCTGCAATAAGATGCTTGCCGTCTACGGCGCAAACTCCGAATATGGCGCGAACGATCCACTCGCAATTATCGGCATCTGCATGAAAGTCTTTACCATCGTTCTCAGTATTGCAATGGGTATTATCATCGGAGCGCAGCCAATCTTGGGCTACAATATCGGTGCTGGCCAATTTAGTCGCGTTCGTGAAACCTTCCGTAAGTGTCTTACCGCTACTATCGTCGTTGGCTTAATTGCGACAGTGATTTTCGAGGTCTGCCCTCAGCCGATTATTGCAATTTTCGGCTCGAATTCTCAGAATCCTGAGCTCTACATGCAATTTGCTACTTTGACCTTTCGCATTTTCCTCTCGCTTATCACTTTTACTTGTATTATTAAGGTGATCTCGATCTTCTTTCAGGCGGTAGGTGAGCCGCTCAAGGCTGCGGTCGTCTCGCTTTCTCGCGATATCGTACTTTTCGTCCCGCTCGTCATTATCTTGCCGCGTTTGATGAATAATATCAATGGTATTCTTTGGGCAGCTCCAGCCGCCGATATCGTCGGTATTATTATCTCTTCGGCCTTGGCTGCCCTATATTTCCGTCATCTTGGCCGCCACGACTCGAATCAATCTGCGCAAACCATTGCGCTACAAGAGTCCCATCCGGGCGTTATCGTTACGATTGCTCGCCAGCATGGTTCCCAGGGTAAAAAGATTGGCGAACTTGTTGCTAAACGACTTGGTATTCCATATTATTATAAGGAGCTTACTGCGCTTGCCGCGAAGGAGAGTGGTCTCGACCGTGAGTATATCAAGAAAGTGAACAGTAATGACGGTAAAGAGTCTTCGCACGAACTTTACTTGACGACCTCCCCAGCGAAGTATGCTATCGAAGCGCAAGATGCGGTCTTGAAGCAGATTGCAAAGCAAGGTTCTTGCGTGATCGTCGGACGCGCCGCTGATTATGTTCTGCGCAATAATAAACAACTTCTCCGCGTCTTTATTTATGCGCCGAAGTCGTACCGCATTAAGAACGTCATGAACATGTACAACGATGACGAAAGGACTGCCGAGAAAAACATTGACCGCGCTGATAAAAACCGTGCCGAGTATTATAGCTTGATTTCTGGCCAAAAATGGGGCGACCCGGAAAACTATGACCTATGCATCGACGCATCACTTGGTAAAGAAAAAGTTGTCGAGATTATTGCTGACTTGGCTCGTATTCGTTCGTAACTTTAGTCTATTAGTCTATCTAAGAAATCTGCTCCTTTCTGGAGCAGATTTTGACGCTAAACTTTAGACGTTTTGCTGGCCGCGATCAATACGTGTTCAAAAAGCGTAGTCACTGTGAGTGGCCCTACTCCACCAATCTTCGGTGTAATGGCTGCTAGATCTTGCCGCTCGCGCACAGCGTCGTCAATATCGCCAACTAACACTCCACCCTCGCTCGCTGTTCCGGCATCGACGATTGTCACTCCAGGTGCTACCATTTCACTCGTAATCAAATGTGGCACACCTGTTGCTGTCACAATGACTTGATAATTCCTGAGTTCGGATAGATTGCTTGCGTGCCCAAACGCTGTCACGTCATATCCTGAGTTTTGCCACATTCGAATCAATGGCCGGCCGACTAGGCGTCCTCTTCCGACAACCGCAATCTTGCTATTTGCTAGATTTATATCATATCCGGCCAGCAACCAGTTAATTGCTGTGGCGGTTGCTGATTCGAAAATTATATCATGGGATGAATATTCGTTTTCTACATTATCCCTGGCATGAATATCACTTGCTAGACCATCGACGTCTTTTTGGGGAGTAATTCTTGCTACGATCTCATCGACATTCGACATGTCTTTAAGTGGAAGCTGTACAATAATTCCATGCACGTTCGGGTCATTATTGGCCTCTTCGATTGCTGTTTTGACGTCGTCGCGTAACCAATCTTCCACTTCCACACCTATATCTGAGCCGTAGCGTTGCTTTAGCTTAACATACTTATTAATTACAGGGATATTGTTATCGCGAATAATAACCAGCTTTGGACGCACTTTTCGCGAACGTAAAGCTTTAACAGTGTGCGCTTGATTTGCTTTCATGTAGCCGGCAATCTCGGCTCCATTCAGTTCTTTCATTTATTCATCTCCTGTATCTCTACTGGCTCTTGTTCAAGGTGATAACCAAATTTTTCGAAGACTGCATCAGTAATCTCTGTTCGCGCCCGAGTTAAATCCTCATAACTTTTCGCTGACTCATTAATGAGGACTAGCGCTGCCTTTTCGCTTATGCGGAATCCATGAAGCTCTTTACCCTTTAAGTCGCAAGCTTCAATCAGCCAGCCGGAATTAATTTTTCCGCGACCATCCTTGCTTCGCCAGACTGGAATGCCTTTAGCCTCAGCCTCATCTGCGCCAGCTTTATCGACATAAACATTCTTGAAAAAGCTCCCAGCACTTGCGACTTCTTCTGGATCTGGTAACTTGTCGCTACGAATTGCCGAAACCATTTTCCGAATATTTTTCGGTGAAAAATCCGTTTCGCCATGTTCATCAATATAGCGTTGCAGGGAATTATAAAATGGTTGCAATAACTGGCCTTTCTTTAGTCTTAGCGTTACCGAGAAGATAAAATACCGTCCTATTTCTGAACCATAGTTGAAACGCGAACGTCTGTATCCTAGCCCCATATCGGCTTTTTCGATCGTTACGAACTTTTGAGTTGCAGTATCAAAAGCTTCCACTCGTTCTAGTACTTGCGCCACATCCTGTCCGTAGGCGCCAATATTCTGCACGGGTGCTGCTCCGAGTGTCCCCGGGATCTTACTTAGAGCTTCGATCCCAGTGTAGTCATGTTTACAGGCGAACTCCACGACGTCATCCCAGATTTCTCCGCCCATTCCATGTAGGATAATTTCATCGCCAAAGTCATCGCTACCTATCTTTCGCACGTCAACCAGACCGTTCGGTGTTTTAACGGATAGACCTTTTAGCTTGTTAAGGATTACTACTCCCTCAAACCCCTCGTCGCGGCTAATCGTATTTGCTCCGCTACCCATGATCCAGACCGGCAGATTTCGTTCGCTTGCAAAACTATATGCTGCCGGGATATCTTCCAGCGTCTCTACTTCGAGTACGAACCGCGCTGCACCGCCTAAGCGCATCGTTGTCATTGTTGAAATCGGTACATTCTCACGAAGTTTCATATCATATATATTATACCATAATATCTTTATTTGGCGTCGGGTTCACTTCTTGTTGGTTCAAGTGTGTTAATGAGTCGCGTTTTGCTTAACTTTTCATATAGCATCGGTTCGGCTGTAAAAAGGAAGCGAATACTAGTAGCCCCGAAGTATAATAATAGTCCTGCTACGACGAAAAAGGTCGATAATACGTAGCCGTTCTGGCTTAGCGCGAATGCGCCCCAAGCTCGTAACAATACCTCTGGCAAGATGATATACATCGCGATAAAAACAACTCGTCTTAGCCACATTCGCCAGAAGTTCGTCCGCATATTTGTATCAACGACGCGTAGATTGAGAAATTTTTCGACCAGCGTGCTACCGTTTAGTGGGATTGGCAAGAGGAAATAGTATATCGCTATCGCAAGGCTAATCGGCCAAAACCCACCTACTTCGCTCGGTAGAATTATCTCCAAAAATAGACCACCGATCAGGCACAAAACTAAATCCAGCGAAAACGCTAGCGAGCGACGTAACCCGGAGACGATTTTGCTTTTCTCTCGTGTAACTTCAGTAATTTTGTCCGGATCCGGCAGAACTCGTACTAGCGGCCGCGCTACCGCGTATCCGATAATTCCGCCTATGGTGTTCAGCAATAGGTCGTCAACGTCAAACAGTCTATACCCCCGCGGGTAGATGAAATAGAGCCCGCTTAGCTGGGTTAGCTCGAAAAATAGGCTTAGTAGAAAAGTCCCGATTGCGACTTGACGCAAGTTACATTTACAAAAATATCGTAGATAAATCCCGAACGGCAGTGTGAGTAGGATATTATAAAGCGGCACGAAAAAATACGACTCAGACAATGCCGGAAGATAAGTTCGTATATCCATCACGTTCAGCGACGTATGTTCGAAAAAGTCCACCACGAATTTAAAAGGAATTAGCTGCGTACGTGGCGAAGTCATCGCGGCGACTTCGTTCACAGTCGGCAGTGGCATTATGACTAGAAAGTAAGCGCAAGTTAGGTAGAAGACGAACGAATAAATAATCAGCGCCCGCCAAAAGGAAATCGAACCGTATTTGTGGTATTGCCAAAGAATAAAAGGCAAGCTAATCAAAAAGGCGATTAGCGGAAATACCAGAAAAGCAGTTTTTATAACTTCGACGTAGGCCTGCATAGACTATTTAATTATAATACGAACAAGGCTTGGCTCGTGAAACCTTGCAAAAATGTCATTTTCTTTATTTTGCGTGATGCTTTATGATGAAAAGCGGGGAATTTCGACAGTTTTTATATTTTGCTATTTATTTTTATAGGTAATAGTGGTATAATCAAAGACGGATAGAGATAATCTATCTCCCCTTGTGGGTCGGTAGCTCAGATGGTTAGAGCACGGGCCTCTTAAGCCTGGTGTCGTGGGTTCGATTCCCACCCGACTCACCAAGTTCTTGAGTAAAAAGGAAGCTTGCTTACTTTTTCGAGAGAACGCAGGTGAGAAGCGGTTTTACGTAGTAAAACCAATTCACCAACTTCTTGAAAAGGTCCTTCGGGACTTATTTTTTATTTTGAAATTTTCTAGTAATCTCATTTCTTTTCTTCGTCCGCAGCGGAGCAATTAATATTGATATTTATTGGCGTGGAGGCCTCTTAGACGATGCTGGCTTTGGGGTTTGGCTTTATCCTGGTAGCGCTTTAGCTTACAGTGACAAAAAGAATGTGCTTTACTTTTATGCTAACAGTGATTTTGTTGACCCGAATCGCATCAATGGCCAGCGTGACGGTAGCCATCTCCTCCGTTGTCTAGCCATATAGAGTAATCAAAGGAGGATGAAAGAAGGTTAAAATGCTTGACTTTAGAAAAATGTGGTACAATAGAAATGTATACACAATTCATTATCAATAAATGGCTGGATTTTTTATCTGGTTAGTTATATCTACTGAAAATTAAACGGCACCGTAGGGAGCAGTTGTTCAGTAGCTATAACGGCCATTGGATGAATTGTGTATACACCCCTTGCGGTGTCGTTTTTGTTTGCGGGAAGCTTTAGCTTCACGGAAACAA
>CANEKB010000018.1 GCA_947427985.1 uncultured Candidatus Saccharibacteria bacterium | reverse complement strand
ACCGGTGTCGCTGAGTGGCTCAGTAGGATTATATGGCTTACCAATAAATGCAAACCCGAGTCGAGCAAGGATGCCAACTATAATAGCAATAACGAAACAGGCCTTAAGAACTTTATCAAACGTAATTTGCGGAAACCTTACGCGGAGAAGGTTAATAGCTTTACGATAGCGGTGCCGGTAAGCCAAAATAAAAACAACAATTCCACACGAGAAGACACCAAACAGAGCCCAAACAGGAAGCCGAATGCCCTCGTTTAAATAAAGCAAGATGGCCCAGCCGATAATAGCTAAAGTAAAATATACAACAAAATGATAAACAAATTGATTAAGCTTGCTATCAGAATTTGTCACCTTTACTGGCGATGTTGTTTTATAACCTCTTCTCACAATTATATTTTAGCACAGAACAGTAGTATAGAGATAGACCCGTTATACTACTGAGCGGTAAATGACCATTTTTGGTTACTTTGGCCATTATAAGCCCAGAGGATAATATTAGTACCTAGTTGAGTGTACCCACCATAAATATCAATTGTTTTGAACTCATCACAGTACGAGCGAATACTATACAAGTCTGCGCCTTCCTTAACGAGACGCCAACGTTGAGCACAAGATGTGTTGCTAGACCATGTTTGAATGTTCTGCCCATTAGAAGCGACAGCAGTATTAAGATCAAGTGAGTTGTTAGAGATAATACTACGGAAGCTATATGTATCTAGGTAGCTATCATATTCAACACGCCAAATCTGATTCGATGCCTTATTATTGGCCCAGACAAGAATATTGGCGCCATTAGCAGTGGAGGCATGATCAATATCAATGACCAAACGCTCGCCAGTCTCCGATTCAATGCTATAATTGCCACTCTCTAATGCTGGTTGGATTTTCGAGATATTCCATTTTTGCTTATCGCTATTGCTGGTTTTATCAAGTTGGACATTCACATTATCGGCAGGAGAAGAGCTGGCGATATCAAGCGAAAAGCCGTAGGCACAGGTAGAAACCAGATTATAGTTTTCACCGCTTGGGATAACCTTCCACTTTTGAGCACAAGAGTTACTTTGCGACCAAAGTTGGACATTTTGGCCAGATTTTGCAACTGCGGTGTTCAAATCGAGGTACTTTCCAGAATATGGATTTTTAATGAGGTAAGCGTCAGAGTAACGATCATATTCAAAATACCAAAGCTGGTTTACGCGCTTATTAAGCGTAAAAAGAGCTATATTCTGGCCGTTCTGATACCCCCCAATAATATCGAGGGATTTTTGAGGGTTAACTGCAGAGTTGATAACATAAAGACCGTCATCGAGCGTACTCCCGGTGCGCAGACTCCACTTTTGAGACATGATCTTACCAGCAACGCCAATATTAACATTAGCACCATGACTGCTGGCACCATTTTCAACGCCAAGCACCATACCGTTCGAGCAAGCCGATTCCAAAACAAGATAATTATCCGAGGTACGATAGACTTTCCACTGACTAGCACAACTGCCAGCATAGGAAACTTGAACATTAGCCCCTGAGCTAATTTCCGTACTTGACGCCGACAATGCTCGACCATTATAAACATTATTAATCGTATAATAGCCAGTGGAAACATCACGCTTAAACTGCCAGCGCTGGGTACGGTCGTCAAGGTTAGCCGTGGCGAGTTGCGCATTTGATCCAGAAACGCTCAGGTTATATTCACCAGCACCACCAGAAGACAAACTATATTCCCCATCTGGGATGATGATTTGTTCACCATCAACGGCAGCCTGAGTACTGCCAAACCATTGCGTAAAGTAGAGATAGAAGTTGCGGTTGCCATAGGCAGAGCAGGAATCACCCATGCCGAAGCCGGCATTCAAAGCGGCGGCATTTGGTTGATAAGGAGTATAGCGATAGAGGGCAGCTGTGGCGCGGTTCTCAATATAGACCTCTGAGCGACCACAGGATGAAGACGGGTTATAGGCAACGTAGACACCATGAGTCTTTTCTGGATAAGCGTAATAACCATTGTCTAAAGTGTAGCGGAAAAGCTCAGCGGCACGGTAAACTTGGTTCTTGAACCCATAATATTTCGAGTCGCAAGCTGCAGTATCTGGACAACCATAACCAGTAGCAGCACGATATTGACCACTATGAGGAATCGGATCAGAAATAAGGCTTTGCTCCTTTTCAAGAAGAACCAGCAAGACCTGCGGGTTTATCTTATTATCCTGAGCAGCATTGTAAATAATCTCGGCAGCAGTCTGACCTTCGCCAATTACGGTTCCATCACCAAAACGCTCCTCCGAAATACAAACAAAGTGTCCGTTTGAGGGGGTGCCGGTCCAGTGCCATTTGACACTGAGGTACTGATTCGACTGCTGGACATAGGCATTATAATCACGATTGTTGCACGGGTTTTTGCTGGTGAGGAAAGCCTGAATTTCAGCAACGGTCATAGAATTATAATTTGCCATGACAGCATCGCTAATAATATTCCCTGGTTTGAAGCCAGCTGTCGAAACTGCCGATGATTCAATTGGGTTGCTAGTAGCAAAAAAAGAAAAGGTCGCAGTCATGAAAAACAAGAACAAAACAAAAACTAATGTGCGAAATTTATGGAAATAAGTTTTGATTTCTAAAAAGAATGACGACATATTTTTACCCTTCCTATTTAGTTTTATATCTGAACCTCACCAGTGACGACGCCAGTTTTATTATCGCCGGAAATGGAGACTTTTAATTGATAGGTTCCAGCAGCAAGACCAGCAATCGGAACAATAAACGGCCCGCAGCCAGATGTGGTAACGTCAGCCGTAGCGGCAAGGTCAGAAGTACGTAATACACGTCCATCTCGAGATAACTCAAGGTGACAAGTTCCCTGGCTAGAGAGATATTGGTCAATTCCTACCGCAACAGTAAGATTACTTGCATCATGGGTGTTTAAAATTATTGATCCCGTAAGCTCAGGAAGCTCGTTCGGATCCTCACCTTCAAATTGGGTTGGACGTTCCGGTTCCGCATTATTCTTATCACCATCTGGCTGTTGTTGGCTAGGATCTTGCGGTTTGGAGGGTTGGGTAGTTTGCGAAGATCCTGGTTCCTTAGAATCCGTTTTATCAGAACCAGAAAAGTACATAAAGGCCCAAATAGTTAGCGCAACTACGGCTACCAGAACAATAGTTAGACTTATAATTACAACTGGACGCTTAAAAAGCGGGACACGATGTGTTTTTTTAGTGTTTTTGTTGGACATGACGTTCTCCTATGTAAAGTATAGCAAATAGAGAGCCAGTGTCAAGATACTACGCCCAAAAGCGCTTCTATAGAATTTAAGGTTACATTAAGGTTGGCTAGCAGAATCGTTTAGTTCAAGCCCAAGGATATCCGCAGCAGCATTAAGAGTCTCGGCCTCCGCGAGAGTAGCATGCTCGAGAGCTTGACGAAATCGCGCGACGGTTTCTGCGTGAGTCAAATCAAGAACCTCTAGGGAGCGTGCAGTACCAGGTGTTTTTTTGATGGCGCCTTTAGCGACGAGATTATCGATATGTTCAGCCACCGCAGAAACAGAACTAAGACCAAGAGCAGTCATAATCTCCCGATAAGACGGAGACTCGCCCTGACGACTTGTAAACTCATTAATAAAGTCAATTATAAGCGCTTGTTTTTTGGTTAGTTTTACTTTCATGTGTTATAATAATTATATCATGATTATTGTATTTGGGCGGTAATTATGGAGCCGAGAAAAGGTTCTTTAGGGGATTTTTAAGCGATTCCCTTCTAACAATAGATATAAAAAGCATAAGGAAAGGTCAATGGGAAAAACGACGATTGATGGTTTGGCGGTGCGAACGAGCAACTCGTCTCATCGTGGTTCATCTGCAATGCGTAGTACTAGTAAGCCGGTGCGTTCGATGGATATGACCGCACGCCGCAAAACAAGACCATTGGCACAAAAGGCTTTAGCAGCAGGTAGTAACGTTTCTGATCCACTTAGACAACGTTATGTTAAGGATACTTTTACGAACGAAATAGACGACTTTAATGCTGGGAATGAGTTAAAAAACAGACTTGATAACTATGGCTCGGAAACTTTAGGGGACGATAGTGGAGCTGACTGGTCGGATTTGCTAGGTGAGCTAAGCGAGAGCAAAAATACAAGTTCAAGTTTTGATGACTTTTTGAATGATACTGAACTAAGCGATGCTCCAGAAGGTGTTAGCGCATCAAAAGATTGGCTGAGTGAATGGGGCGACGAGAGCGATGATTTTAGCGACGACGAGAAGAGACCCCGCCACAACAAACGGCATAAGAAGCACTTAGGCCGTAAGATCGCCCTAGCATTAGTAGCCGTAGTCATAGTAGCAGGAGGAGTGTGTTACAAATGGGGTGACGACTTAATTAAACGATTGACTGGTGGTAATTCAGGGTTATTCGACGCCTTTAAGGCAGTTGTTTCTGACGAGATCCCATTCGAAGAAGATGCCAACGGACGTACTAATGTACTAGTTTTTGGTACTGAAGGATACAATATGAATGGCGACTCCGGTGATGGCCAGCACGACGGGGCTCAACTCACAGACTCAATTATGGTAGTGAGTTTCGACCAAGACACAAAGGACGTTGCACTACTTAGTTTACCGCGCGACCTTAAAGTACCAATGGCATGTTCGGCTGGCAAAATCAATGAAGTTTTTTGGTGTCATAATCAAGATGGAACCAACGAAGAGGCGGGCGCGAAAGCCTTAATGAAACAAATTGGCAATGTTTTGGGTCTAGAGTTCCAATATTACGCACATGTAAACTGGGCGTCTTTGATTGATATTATCAATACACTGGGCGGAATTACCGTAACGTTGGACGAAGACATTAATGATATTTATTACACCGGAGCAATAGCACGGGCAGGCGAGCCAATTACAGTGAACGGCGAACAAGCTCTAGGTTTAGCACGAGCACGGCACGGCACGGCCGGCGGGGACTTCACTCGCGGTAACACGCAACAAAAGATCGTAGAAGCGATCGTAGATAAAGTAATCCATAATGGTATCGGAATGAACGAAGCATTAGGCTTAGTAAACATCCTGGGGGATAATCTACGCTCAAACTTCTCTGCTGACAATATTAAGGCAGCGGTAAGATTAGCTTCAGGCTTCAGTGTATCAAGCATTAGACAAGTGCCACTAGTTGATTACAACCAAGGCATAAGCTACTTCACGACGGCCACCATCAATGAAATTTCTTATGTAGTCCCAGCCTTTGGGAGCGATAATTATACCCAGATTAAAGATTACGTCGCAGAAATGCTAAGCAGCAACCAAGTGGTGCGCGAGAAGGCAAAGATCACCGTTTACAACGCAACCGAGGGATATGGAGTCGCTAGTGCCGAACGCGAAAAACTAGAACACGACGGATATAACATTATCGGGGTCGGAAATGCTGCAGCAGAAGACTGCGAAAGCGGGTATTGTATTTTTATACTAAATCCAGAAAAAGTAGCGACCAAAGTCGCTCTTGAAGAGCGCTATGGTATACAAGCACACTCAGCCGAAGAATTGCCAGAAGATATTCTCCCAGATGCATCCGATATTATCATTGTAGTCGGTGAGACCAATACCAAAGAAGTATAAAGCTTAAAAATATAAGATAAAAATAAAACTAGCCGGAGTTATTTAAGTGGCTGTTTCTCGATAACGATTTGGCGGTCGCGTCCTTCCCCTTCAGAGTGGGTAATGATATCAGAGTAATCTTGAGCAACCTTATGAACGATGCGACGATCAGCGGCGTTTAGATTGATCCGCCTTGGGCGACCGGTAGCGCGGACTTCACGAATCCAATCTTCAGCCTGCTCAGCAATACGATCAGCACGCTGACGTTTATAGTCGGCAACATCGACGTTCACACGAGTAACCTCAGCCTCATGGCTAGTTAGAGCCATAGAAACGATATGTTGAAGCGCACGCAAGTTATTAGCTTCACGACCAATTAGTAGAGAGTTCATACTGGTCGAAGGAATACTGAGCTGAATAACTTCATCATCAATCGTAGAGTCTACAGCAACATTAATCCCAAAGAATGAAAGTAGATCTTCTAGGTATTTTGTAGCAAAGCGGATTGATTCATCTCTATTCATAATTTAGCTCCTTTTCTTTTTATGACCTTTGTGACTACTTTTAGCGGAAATACGCGTAATCTTTATTCCTGGCTTAGTATCGGCAGCTTCAGCCTTAGCCGAGTTCTTACTCTTCGTCCAGCGACTGGGAGCGGTATCACCGACAACTTCCGCCTCTTGTACATCTTTTAACTCTTTGAGTATTCGTTTGTCCGCAGAAATTTCCATAGCTTCTTCATTTTTATTAAGGATATAACGCTGCTGAACACCAGTCATAAGGTTACTAATTAGATAATAGAACACTAGCGCACCTGGCAAGTTAATCATAATAAGTAGCATCATGATCGGCATAGTATAAGACATCTGACGAGACATAATTTGATTAAGCTCGGTTTGATCCGGCTCTTTACCATCAGCAGCTTCTTTCATGATTTGACGGAAAGTGCGAGACTTAGTAGTCTTCTTTGACGGGAGCTGTTGACGAGAAATCCAAAGTTGCGTGAAGGCCGAAGCGAGCGCAAATAGCATAATAATCATCGCGCTAGGCGAGCCAAAACCAGCTCGTGGCTCTAAATCTACCACGCCAAATAGTTTAGGATGAAAATCATAAGAAACTGGCTCTAACTCACTAATCTTAGTCTCTTTATCTTCGTTGCTAAGATTACTATCATTGCGAATACTAGCAACTTCCCTCTGGTAGTTTAGATATGGCTGCTGCAACTGGACAACTTCTTCAACGCGCTCAATTTGGCGAACTGGGACATAAGCGCGCAGTTCAAGGTTATCATCAGGTGCAGGTAAGGCAATAACTCGAACTGCAGTATAAAGAGCAATAAAGATCGGCAGCTGAATAATCAACGTCAACATCGAACGGAAAGGTTTAATATTATTCCGTTTATATAGATCCATCATCTGAAGCGATTCAAGCTGTCGGTTACCATTACAATTCTTCTTAATCTCGGCAAGCTCAGGCTGAATCTTACGCATAAGACGAGTCTGGTGAAGCTGACGTTTAATAAGCGGCCACATACAGACTTTTACAAGGATCGTAAACAAAATGATGGCTAAACCAAAATCGCCCACAAAACCGTAAATTACAAAAAGCACGTTTGCGATCGGTCGCACAATGAGCATATCAATTAACTCAAACATGGGTTTATTATAGCACAAGAGAGCGAAGTTTACTAGGGGAGCCAAAAAATAAGTTTACTATTCTAAAGCTTTGGTTTTGAAACTGGAGAGATCTCGGCGAGCGCCCGCTCAAGCAATTCGTGGACGAGGCGTCGCAACTCAAGAAATGGTATTTTAGCGACGGAGCGGCTATGTATGATAAACAAACAATCAATCGGACAGGTAAACCCCTCTAGCTCGAGGCGCAAAGCCTCATAGACACGACGACGGATTCGGTTACGCCCAACAGCGGATTTGAGAACCTTTTTTGAAATAACAACACCAAAACGTTGATAATGTCGTAAGTTCGGCGTAAAAATCAAAGCCACTAATGGCGTACGGATGGTCTTCCCTTTTTGATGCACATAACGAACACCTCCGCGAGAATGAAACCGATACTTATGCGACAGCATATAACTATTATACTCTAAATATACTCCCTGGCGGGAGTATATTGCTTTAGGCGGAGAGGCGAGCGCGACCTTTGATACGGCGGCGCTTCAAGACCTTTTGGCCATTCTTAGTGCTATTGCGTTTCATGAAGCCATGTTCAACTTTGCGCTGACGTTTGTGTGGCTGATAAGTCCTTTTCGGCATATTTTATTACTCTCTTGCTTTAATAATTATAAAATTCTTGTCTTAGTATACACCAGTTTTCCACTTTTTTCAAGAAGTTTTCCACACATCAACCCTCGAAAAGCCGTCTTTGTGGAAAAAATTACCTCTGTTAGACTTTTCACATATTATACCATCCTGGAATTATAGGGGAAAACTGTGGAAAAGTCAGTAATTGTTTGGTATAATCAAGGTAGAATTAAGGAGGTCACAAGGGGTCATGCTTGACGTGTGGAAAAATGTGCTGGTTAGAGTGGAGCAGCAGATCTCGCGTGAAAATTTCTCAACCTGGTTTACTGGTACGGAACTTTTATCCATAGCGAATGGTGAAGTCGTGATTGGGGTTCCTAACGTATTTAAGCAAACTCAATTACAAGCAAAGTTTACCGAAGTAATAAAGGCTGCTCTTGAAGGATGCGATATTGAGGTGAAAAGCCTAAAAATCGCAGTGGTCGCCAAAGAAAAGCGTTCCGACAATAAAGTAGCCAGCCAGCCAGCCAGTTTAGCCAAGTTGGCATCGACTAGACAATATCGTACAGCAAACGGGGCAACTGGTTCCTTACAAACCGGGTTAAATGCACGTTATACTCTTAGTACTTTTGTCGTAGGAACAAACAACGATCTCGCAGTAAACGTAGCCAGAAATATTATCGACTTTCCGGGTGAAAAATATAATCCATTTTTCCTCTATGGTGGGCCAGGATTAGGAAAAACTCATTTAGTACAAGCAATTGGTAATGCTCTGCTCGAGAAGAATCCCGATATGAGGGCACTCTATGCACCGATGTCGAGCTTTTATTCGGATTTCATTAAGGCAATTCAGCACAATAAAGGCGACGAGTTCCGGCAGAAGTTCCGTAAGCTAGACGCGCTAATTATTGATGATTTTCAGATGATTATGAATAAGGATGCGTCGCAGGCGGAGTTTTTTGATATTTTTAATGAACTATACCAACTAAACAAATGCATCATTGTTACCTCGGACCGATTGCCAGACCAGATTAAATCAGTGGATGAGCGATTAGCCTCAAGATTAACTTGGGCGGGAGCGTATGACTTACAGATGCCACAGTTTGAAGAACGCTGTGCAATTCTGCGGTCGATGGCTGATTTCCGAGGAGCAGAAATCGAAGATGAGGCGATTGAATATATCGCAGAAAACGTCAAAACCAATATACGTGCATTGGAGGGTGAATTAAGTCATCTTCTAGCCGTATCAGAGCTAAAAAACATGCCTCCGTTAGAAGTTATTAACGAAGGCTATTATGCAAATACAGCTAGCAGCGGACGGGCAAAATCAGTCTCGCCAAAACAAGTTGTAGAAAAAGTAGCAAAGTACTATCAACTAACACCAAAAGAAATGTGTAGCAAGAGCCGGGTAGCACATATAAAAAACGCACGGCAGGTAGCAATGTATATTCTTTCAAAAGATTTATCGATGAGCACGCCAAAGATTGCAATGGAAGTTGGAGTAAAGGACCATACCACCGTGATGCACGGAATTAAGAAAATTGAAGGCGACCTAAAGCTTAACTTTTCATTAAGGGATGAAATTGCTTCAATTAAAGAGAAGATCTATGGATAAGGGTATGTTCGGGTTTTGGCGTATGTGCGAACAAGGTTCGCAAGCTAGCGTCGCCTCACAAGTTTTGAAGCAAGCTTCAAACTCTGTTCGGTTTCTCGGCTTGTTCGGGTACTTTCTTGTTCGGGTTTTGGCATATGTTCGGGTACTTTCTTGTTCGGGTTGTTTGAGCTTCGCTCGCACCCAAAGTCGCTTCGGAAGCCAAAAAGCAAGCTTTTGGCTTCACTCAGCTTGTTCGGGTTGTTCGGGTATTTCTGTGGAAAATCTGTGCAAAAGGGTGTGGGAAAGTTTGTGGGGAAAAAGTGGAAAAAGTTGTGGGAAAGTCGATAGCGCTAAAAGTTTAGTGGAAAAGGTGTGGCAAAAGCAAGTTTTACACGGGATGGTGGAAAAGTTTTACCACGGGTTTTCCACACAGGTTTTTCCCTGTAAAATCTGGGTTTTACACAATTTCCACAGGGCCTACTACTACGACTACTACTTTTTATATAGAGGAAAGGAGATTTAAATATGGAAGTTCAAATTAGTCAGGAAAAATTATCGAAAGCACTTAATAACGTGAGTAGGGTGGCAGCTGGGGCGAGAGCAGCAATGCCAATCCTAAATAATGTACTTATAAGGGTGGATGAAGGAAAAGTAACATTGACTACGACCAATTTAGATATGGCGGTAGTAAGCTATTTACCAGTAGTTTCCAGTAAAAACGGCGTAGTGACAGTACCAGCAAGATTGATGGCGGAGTTTGTAAGTAACTTACCAAAAGGCGAGACAGTAGAGATTTTGGCGGAGGATACAAAAGTAACGATTAAGGCAAAAGGGTATACCTCGACGATTAACGGAGCTTCGGCGGAGGATTTTCCAGAATTACCAGAGATAGACGAAACGAAGGTAGTAAGATTCCAGATGAGCGCGGAAGAGTTTAAGGGGGGACTTTCGCAGGTGATGATTGCGGCGAGTAATGATATGACGCGGCCAGCATTGACTGGGGTGTATTTTAATACTTTCGAGGGGGCAATGTATCTAGCGGCGACGGACGGATATCGATTAGCGGAACGAAAGTTGATCGATAAACTAGAGGCGGAAGTGGCGGCGATTGTGCCAGCGGCTTCACTACAAGAGGTTTTGCGCAGTATGAATGATGAAGTGGATGAGGTTGAAGTTTTATTTGACGAAACGCAAGTTAGGTTTCGATTAGGGGAGGTGGAAATTACTTCAAAATTGGTAGATGGTTCATTCCCTGACTACCGGCAGCTAATTCCAAAAGAAACCGAAATCCAGATGAAATTAGAGCGCGACGAGTTGATACGGGTAACAAAATTGGCAGCGCTGTTTGCAAAAGAAGTGGGCGGATCAGTGGTTTGTGAGGCAAAAGCAGAAGCCGGAGTTTTTACGATTGCATCAGTAGCAAATGAATTAGGCGAGAATAGCTCTGAGGTAAAAACTGAAGTAAATACTGATGGCAAAGTAACACTGAATTCGCGATTCTTGCTAGATGCACTAAATGTTTTGGATGGGAAAAAAGTAGAAATGGGATTCTCGAACAGGCTAGACCCAGTAGTCATGCGAGCGGAAAAGCAAAGTAATTACGTACATATTGTAATGCCACTAAAAGGATAATATGCTAAGTACCTCTCAACATGCTTTTCTCGAGGCGCGTCCAAGGCGCCCGTCGTTACGGGGCCTTGGCGCTACTCCTCCTCGTAAGTCCGGATCCTCTCGAAAAACATTGAGAGGTACTTCAGTGTATTTCTTCAAGGTGGGGCTATGATTGTTAGGAGTGTGAAGCTGACGAATTTTCGAAGTCATGAGAGTTTTGTTTTGAATTGTAATCCACAAACGACTACGATAATTGGGGAAAACGGTTGTGGAAAAACATCGGTACTGGAGGCGGTATATGAAGCGATGCAGGGGAAAAGTTTTCGAGCGGTGGATCGGGAGATATTGCGACGAGGAAAAGACTTTTACCGAGTTGAGCTAGAATATGAAGATGGTAGAAGAGTGGTGGTGGTTTTTGATGGGGTAAAAAAAGAGTTTCTAGCGGAAGACAAAAAATCTCGAAGGTTGCCGAAAAAAGCAAGATATCCGATTGTACTATTTGAACCGGATGACCTACATTTAGTGGGGTCAAGCCCGGTGAGTCGACGGGGGTATTTTGATCGATTCTTTGGACAGTTATCGGAAAAATATGCGATGGCGCTTTCGAGGTATAACAAAGCACTAAGACAACGAAACGAATTACTTAAAGAGGAGAATTTGCGACAAGAAGATTTGTTTTCTTGGGATATTTTATTGACTAGATATGGAGTGGAGCTGATGGAAGGGCGGCGGAGCTATGTGGAAAAGATTAACGAGCGGTTTACTGAGGTTTATCGCTCAATTGCGGAAAATGACGATGAAGTTGCGCTAGATTACTATAGCGAGGTGAAATCAGAGAGTGAATTTTTAGCTAGGCTAGAGAAAGATTTTGAACGTGATAGGCTACTTGGACATACTAGCTATGGAGTACATCACGATAATTATGAATTCATATTCAATCAAGTGAAAGCGGATGGGTCGGCAAGTCGGGGTGAAGTGCGCTCGAGTGTTTTGGCATTGAAATTCATTGAAGCAGAAATGATAATGGAGATTATTCGAAAGCGTCCAGTGGTGCTATTGGATGATGTATTTTCTGAATTGGATGAGATACGACAAAAATGCTTAGTACGGAATTTTCAGGAAAATCAGGTTATTCTTACCTCGGTAGGAAGTAAAGAAGACCTGACTAGTTGCGTCGTTCTAAAAAGAATGTAGAGATTGACATGTTCTTTGACGAAGCTGGAAATAGTTGGTAAAGTTGTAATTGACAGAATTTAGTTATTATTGAAATGAATAAAGTGGAAAAGCAAGGAGTTTTGCGCAGGGTGTGGAAAAGGTGGGGTTGACAAGGAGGAAACATAGAAGCGTAGATAAGGATGGCACTAGCTATTTGGCAACCCTCGTTTGCTAGTTTAATGGTTCAATAGGTGTATACTCGTAGATGATTTGGTAATCGTCTGGGTTGAAGCCTTTTTCGCGTATTTTCTGGATGGCTTTTTCCCTATTGCCACCAGTTGTGTCGGTAATTTTTACGCAAAAATCAGTTTTACATCCATCGAAGTTTCCGCCAGTTACAGAATATTCGGTCCAATCATAAGTTACTGGGTCTACTTCGACTATAGTGAAGGGTATAGCTGTAACAATTGGGTATTTTGCGGCGTAATTAGCTGCAGATTCGTTGGCAATGTAGTTTGCGGCGGATAGATAATAAGCATATTCTTCGTCATGGGTTTCATACCAGTTAAATGGGTCACCTTCATTCGGATTAAGATATAAGGCTAAAACTGTTGTTTGATGTTCTTGCAGAATAAGCTTTCGTTCTTGTGTTCCGAAGTCATTAGCAGCTATCGTGACCGTGTATTCCCCAGGTTTAAGACGAAGATCATTATTGATGGGGTAGTTTTTGCCGTCAATTGTCATTTTTGCGAAGGATGGAGCAATAATCGTATGTAATGTGGCGGTTTTTTGAGAGTCGATGATGAAGAAAATAATAGAAAAAATTACTATAGCAACAAATATAATTATTCCCCCAATCACTATAATCTTCCCTCTTTTTTGTTGATTCATGCCGACTCCTTATTTATGTCGATAAATATCATATGCACCAGCAGTTTCATGATAAACGTACATACGTCCAGCATGATCAGCAGTACGGTCTTGGTGCGAGGCGGAAGCGATACCGAGGGTCTGGCCATCTTCTAGCAATACAACAATTTCGGTGTGCGCACGATTGACACGTATGTCGCCTGGTTGATAGTCAGGGTTTTGATCGCTGCGGCCAATGTATTGATAGTCGGGATTATTTGGCAGGTATGTGATTTGTCCACGAAGGAATAGCGGGTAATTGGGGTCTACACCGGAGTATTGCATAACAGTAGAAACGAAGACGTCACAACTGGAACCAATAGCAATAGACCAGTCGGGATTATTTGCATATGTAGAAGAAATACCTAGTGAAGATAACGCTGCCTTGTAGGCCTCGTTAGGATCGCGAACATTATGAGATCTATCTGGCCAGCTTAGCTCTAGTGCGGTTTGGTTAATATCGCCGTTACCGCCGGAGGTAATACAGGCTCCGCCACCATAACTTACACTGCCGGCGGGTGCTTCTCCGGCGCTGGCGGCATATTGAGCAGCGTTGGTGAGCATCGCTGGGTATCTTACAGCAAGTTCTGCGGATGAGAGCCATCCCTTCTCCTGGGAACGGTTTTCGATGGCAGCGATTAACTGATGAACTTTAGTAACATAGTTTGGGTCAGTAGCGTATCCGGCAGCTTTGATAGCCTCGGTATATGCGTAGGGGTCAGTAATATTTGGTTCCTTGAATACACCATGATTGCGGTAGGTTGAAGTCTTTCGGATATTTTCATAATACCCACGCCAACCTTCCTCTGGAGTAGCATAGCTAAAAGCATTATTTGGATTAGAGTCAAATGCCCCTATACCGAAGAAGTTATTTCGGTTGACAGCAAAGCTACTAGTCCCGGCGGCGGATTCCAGAATACCTTGAGCCATTACGGTCTCCCAAGGAATGCCATATTCTACACTAAGTTGCTGGGCAATGTCGTGATATTGGTCAATAAAGGCAGCCTGGGTAGTACTGAGGCCAGCCGAAATGATACCATCATATGAGCCCACACCGATGGTACAGCTATCGGTGCCAGTAGGATTCCAATAGGGGATGTTGTTCTCGTTAAAGAAATCTAACATCGAGTCTGATGGTTGAGCAAAAACCGGTACACAATTAGATAGCACTAACCCTATCGCACATAAAAATGAGGCGATTTTGTAAAGGATGACTTTTGTATTAATTATTCTTTTCATGCGGCATAGCTTCGATTACGAATGTCAAAATAAATAACGTGTTGTTTAGCGATAGTTTTACTCTCTATCGGGTCGTTGACGATATTTTTTTGGATTTCTTTGTACTTTCCTTGGCTCCACGCAGTAATAATTTCGGCGCTGGTTTTAGAAGTAGTAGTGTTGCCTTTGAGGGCTATGCGAGTACTTGCGTCATATTCATTAAGAAACATAGCGTATTCTATGAAAGCAATAGTGTATTCCGCGTCGGTCTTTGACATACCGGTATAGCGAGCAATGATGCCAGCCTGAGAGTTGTCAAGAGGGTGCTCTTTTTCGTATTCCTCCTCGTAAACAGCGACAGGGTTTTGAGATCCTTCGTAGGCGCCCATCTGATCAAGGATGCGTTGGTCTTCAACATAACGTTGGTAATACTTCATTTCCTCCCAGCGGTCATTTTCAGTGCTATTAACACAATTGGCGCCAGTGGCCCAGTTCATGTTTGCCATATCTTCAGCGGCATTAATGATACCGAGAACATCGCCGACGATAGGAACACTACCTAGGATTGAAACTTCGCTGCCGGTCTGGAGATCATTAAGAATACCAGCATCAGGAATTCCAAGTGGGGATGTACGCCCATCGCAGTAAGTAATATATTTAGCAAGTTCGGACCCTTTGTTAATTTTATAACTATCTGTGCTATCATCATAGGTTGTGCTGTTGTTGATATAATTTTGATACGTCGGGTCGTCTGGGGAAATGTCGACAGTGCTTAGGTCTGTTGACGTTACAGGATTACAGTAAATATCACCAGCTGCTCCAATAGAGTCAAGGGCAGGGCAGTCGCCATATGTGGTTAAATATGACGTTCCCTCCCCATCGGCCGAGGCGGTCCCTATTAGTTTTTTAGTGAGTGAAGCGAACGAGGTTGAGGCACTGCGCACGAGTGAAGTGACGGATGTGAATTTAGTTGACGTTATAGTAGGCAGTAAACTATAAGCTATACTACCAAGAAAGGTATTAGGGTTACTGGCGTTAAATGGGCGTAGTTTCATTCGATCAACTTCAGCCTCAAGTGCTAGCACTTCGCTACGAGCATGGTTGAAAGCATTAGAAGTAGCTTTTGAGCCAGCTGATGATCCGTTTGCACTTTGAGCAAGGGTGGCTCCAGCAGCACTAGCGCCTCCCATGAGGGTATGACCGCCAGGTATACCAACAGATGCGACAAAAGTGTTCAAGAAAAGGGAGGCTACA
>CANEKB010000017.1 GCA_947427985.1 uncultured Candidatus Saccharibacteria bacterium | reverse complement strand
ATTTTCGCTACCCCAACGGCAGTATTCAGCGACGCGAGTTTGTCGACAAGCGCCCTGCCACAATCGTAGTACCGGAGGACCCCGCCGGAAAGCTGATCATGGTGGTCCAGCCGACGGCATTAACTGAGGAGGGCGCCCTAATCGAGTTCCCCGCCGGATACGCCGAGCCCGGCGAAGATGACAAGACGGCCGGCATCCGCGAGTTACTGGAGGAAACAGGGCTCGCAACCGAATCCAAGCACATCACCGATCTGGGCTGCCACTATCAAGACCCCGGTCTGATTCGTCAGCCGGTACACACCTATCTGGCGGAATACTGCCAGCAAATCCAGAAGCCGAAGCCAGACCACGGCGAATACATCCAGCTATACAAAGTCAGAAAAGGGCTTTTCTTCGAAATGCTGCGCGCCGGCTACATCAAAGATGCCAATACCTATATCGCCGGCATCCAGGCTCTCTTTTACCTCGGTATCTTGGAGTATTAAAACAACAACCCATGAGCCGCGGCATTCTTGTCGCGGCCATTTTTTTGTTCATTTTTAAAAAAACGTCCGCAGCGGTTATACAGGCACAACTACCGCATCCATGGGATATGGTGTCTATAGCTCTACTCTAAGAGCGGCCGCCATAGACAAGTCTGTCCATGTTGACATCTACGGAAAGCGCGTAGCGACAACCGCAACAAACATACAGCGTTATGGCGGTATGCCCCTCCGTTGTCTAGCCATAGAGTAATCAATGGTAGGATGAAGACTGCTATTAAGAGCATATACTTTTGTCAATCTTGACAAAATGGCCAATGTTTAGCATAAGGGATATTGACATTTTTTAGTATCTATGCTACAATGGAAGGATAACCTCGAGAAGGGCAGGTTTTCTATGACAAAAATTCAATACCGCGAACACGTTCCTAAGAAATGCTGGGTTGAGGATCAGCAGAAAATTTGCTATGCCTCTCAAGAGGAGGCCGAGGCAGCAGCGTTAATCGCACAATACGATTACGGTGCGCCACCGCTCGGTGTCTATAAATGCGAATATGGAGATCATTGGCATCTCAGTTCGCATCGTGGACAAAAACACAAAGCCTAATAGACGATATTGGCTTTCTTAAAGTTTATAGTTTTAAGCCGGTGTTGGGCACAGTCGGAATGGTTAGGTTTACGGTAACATCCGAATCAGAGACCAGCCCTAGAACTGGGTCGATTTTGAGCGTGCGCGAGATTCCCTTGCGGCCGTCACTAGAATATGGCGTCAAAGTTAGGTCGACCGAACTCGTAAGGTCGCCTAGGGTAAATTCACGCTGGTCAACGGCTAGAAAACCCAGCGCTGCATCATCGACCGCCAGGAGGACTTTGTCGGCATCGGTCCGAAAAGAGACACGAGCAGAAGATTCCGAGAGAAGCGTAGCAGACAGCTCGGAAATCGTCGAGAGTTTAATCCGACCGTCCGAAGTTACGGAAAGTTTGGCTGACATTGTGCTCGATAACTTACCCTCGCGCACGCGTACTTGGACGAAGCCCGAGATAGGCTCGTCATAGACATGTCGGACGACCGCACCAACATCGGAGAGCTCAAAGACGCCATCACCATCCAGGTCCCAGTCAAAATTTAGCCCTCCACCGTTAATGCCGTGCGAACCCGAGGCATCAAAGACAAATTCGGAACCGACTGAACCCGCATATTCGGACAAGGCCATTTTCGCTACCGGGCGCCCGAGAATCGACTCCGTAGAGAGCTCAAGCTCGGTCGTGGCGCTGAAGATTTGTCCGCCGGTCAAAGAGGTGAGCTCGGTATATTTGGAACCGAGTTTAGCTGGTCCAATAAAATAAATATTAACTGGGTCAATCTCCAGACTACGCAAGGCGACCTGATTCAGAGTAGTTCCGTCGCGGTCAGGTGAAAGATAACTAGCATCTGTCAGCAAGACAATCGACTTCGTGACACCGGATTTCCAAGCCAGCGAGTTCATAGTCGTGAGCAAAGCCGAGAGGGCCGACTCAGGCTCATCGCCGCCAGCGTCGGTCCTAATTGCGTCAATTCGTTCGGAAAATTCTTCTAGGGTGCAAGAAAAATCGCAATGCCGACGAGTCTGAAAGGGGTCCTTCAAATCACGGAACTCAAACAAAGCAATTCGACCACCCGACGTCAGAACACGCTCAGCAAGATTCTTAGCTTCAGTTTTATAGTGATCAATTAATGATGACATCGAGGAGGTCGAGTCGATCAAGACTGCCACATCATGCGAAGTGGTTGCCGTGTTCGTAGTAATTACGACATGGTTAGGAAAGGCAGTAGAGAGACGATCAACAATCGCCCGTGCGGCATCTTCATATAGGTGAGTCGAAACGTAAGCCGTATGATCTGAAATACTGAAGCCAGAGCTGCACATAATATCATGATCGTTACACCATGTACCGAGTTTGCCCTGGTAGCCGGCCGGTTGGTAAGGGCGATAACTGCCAAGCACCCCTTCGTAAGCATAACAATCCGGAACGTGCTCACGATAGGAAGAGAGGTTCTGGCCTAAGCAGGCCTCAGGAATCTGGCGATAGCTGCTTGGTTGGCGGTTGCTAGTATGGCTATGTTTTAGCTCGCCTTCGGGGAGGTAAAGTTTGGGATCGCCAAAAGTTGCCACATAAGCAATTTTGGTCGAATCAAGCTGATCGAGCAGGCCAGAAATCAACATCGCACCCTGAGAATAACCACCAAGCACGAATTTTGTCTGCGGACAGCTGGCGGAAATTTGCTCAACAAAAGCTTTGAGTTCACTTTGACCCTGCTGGACGCTGGCGCCAAAGTCAAAAGCCGCGCCGCCACTTACGTAGGCGCCGAGAAGGTTGCTAATTCCATTGAGATCACCACTCACGGCAACGGCCGGGTATTGATAGCCGGATATTTTTTGACTACCGAGCTCGTAAAAATTGAACTTTAGACTTGAGCCGGCTAGTTCCGCCTGAATGGCGTCTTGCCAAGCCGTATTGCTAGGGCCACCGAGTGGTTCACCCGAACCGCGCGCAAAGACAAATTGCACGTCCGAACAGCCATTATCTAGGGCTAATACTGGCCGTAACATGGCAAAGTTTAGAGCATAGACGGTCAGAAAAAGCCAAGCCAGAATCAGACGACTTCGGCAATACGAACTGCTGCGTAGTTTGTTAAGCCTGCGGCAGGGTGCGCTAGAATACTGAGATTGCGTCCAGAGCTTTCGGTACAGCTTACAGGTTAATGATAGGAAAAATTGCTTCATGTTTCCTCCGCGGAAGGTTAATTGGTATTATGTCGCGAAGTATAACAAAAATTTTCTCAAAATAACAAGCATATCCGCATTAAAAATCACATTTTGTCGATTCTTGAAGTTTTAGATTAGACCACAATGAAGATTGTAGGCCTAGAGGCATCGAACTTCGGCGCAGATTATTTCAAAAATAGCACACTGGTTAATTACCAAACAATTTCTTCTAGCCCATGCTCACGCAAGAAATCATTTGCCTTCTTAAAATGACCATTACCAAAGAAACCACTAAAGGCCGAGAGCGGAGAGGGATGTGGCGATTCAAGGATTAAATGTTTGCTAGTGTCAATCAAACTCTTTTTATTGCGAGCATCGCGCCCCCAAAGCAAGAAGACGAGATGCTCAGACTTTTCGTTCAAATATTCGACCGTAGCTTGGGTAAAAGTTTCCCAGCCATGACCGCGATGTGAACCAGCTTTGTGCGCCTCGACGGTTAGCACATTATTAAGCAATAATACACCCTGCTCTTGCCAAGGTTTAAGGTTGCCAGTCGGGTTCGCATGACTGCCATACTCGTTGTCAATTTCCTTGTAAATATTTACCAGCGATGGCGGGATAGGTTGCGAATTCGGTACCGAGAAGGCTAAACCATGTGCCGCACCGGGAGTATGATAGGGATCTTGACCCAAGATGACTACTTTCACCTTGGCCAAATCGGTGGTAAAAGCGCGAAAAACTTGGGGTTTAGCTGGAAAGACAGTTTTAGTCTCGTAAGCCTCGTGCAGGAACTTACTAAGCTCCTGAAAATAAGGTTTTGCAAATTCCGAATCCAAAAACTCTTTCCAGCTCTCGTGCATACTATTTCTGGTCCTTTTTCGGTTTCGAAGATTTGGATTTTGGTGCACTATTCTTAGCTTTAGTACTCTTAGATGTCTTAGCAACTTTGGGCCTCTTCTCAATCGGAGAGTCTGCAAGCGCAGCTTCGACTTCGTTATTTTTCCCTGGCTTAACTGAACGCACAATAATACCCAGACCAAGCAAGATAGCTAGGAATGTAGTAATCACATTAAGCCCCGGAATCATAGAACAACAAACCAAAACAATAATGCCGATAATTGTTTCGATAAAGATATGTGCCTGGCTACGCAAAAGTTTGGCAACGATTACATGGCCTAGCCATGCGCCAGCGAGAGCCTGAGCTAGATAAATCATAATGATGTACACGAGAATCATCATGATACCGAGCGGAGCAGCAAAATATGACATCAACAAAAGGATACTAACGATCGGCACCAACAACAGCACCACGAAACCCGCTACAAGATTGGCACCAAAGGCCTGCACGGCTTTTTCGCCAGCGACTTGCTTGCGTAGGCGAGCCGAAAATGCTAATACAACTACGGCGGCCAGCACAAAACTAATAATACTCATCAGCTTCGAGAGCCAAAGCTCCGCCGCCGTGAGCGTGTAGCTTGGCGCAACATAAGTCTCCACTTTAGCCGCCTTAACGTTATCTAAGCCATGGACTTGAGCGTCATCGTTGTAAGAAAGCGTGCCAGCGATTGAAATGTTTCCCTCGAAGAAAATATTAGCGGCATCAAGGTTGACATTACCGGCGACCTCGACGTCACGCAAGACAACTTGGTCTGCTCCAGCGGAAAAATCGCCCCGTAAATTACTAGACAAAATCACGCGATAACCCGCCGCGTAAACATCGCGACCGATTTTTGCATCAGATTTCAAATCGATGATATTACCAGCAATGAAGAGGTCTTTTTCGGTTGTAGCGGAATAGTTAATCAGATTACCCGCAACGAAAGCATACTCCGATTCAGCACCTAATTGAAGTTGGTTACCAAAAGCAAAAAGCAGGCCACTGGACTTCGCATTAATATCAAGATTATTCCCTGCGAAAAGTTGATTCTTACCAAAGCGAAGCTTGACATAGTTGGCCTGTTCGTTGATTTCTTCCGAAAAAGTCGGCTCGATGGCTTTTTGCTCAGACTGCGGCGCGACATCCCCTTCAGCGAACACCGGCGCACCAAACATGGTCACGGTTGCTAAGGCTAAGAAAATACTAGATAATATTCGTTTCATTTTATTCCTTTATTTAATGTTCCTATCGTATTCGACGTCCGAAATCTCGTACTTGCGTTTGCGCGCAACATAGGATAGAATCTTGGTTGCTGCCCAACCGACAAAGGCCAGAATAAAGAAGTAGATAAAGCCAAAGGTAGTGAAACTTGGTTCTGATTCGGTAAATAGGTCGATAATCGCCGCACCGGCTGACATTGCAGTTACGATGGTAAGGCTATTGATTGAACTAGAAGTAATATCCTGCTTAATACCATCAAAAAGCTTCAGAGCGGAGTTTACATAACTTTGCGTCATATCCCAAAGATCCTTAATGTATTCTAGAGTATCGCGCAGAGTTTCGTAACGATAGCCCGAAATCGCCAAAAAATCGACTAGGTCGCCATCCTCCTTCGCAATACGCTCGCGCGTCGAGATATATGTCGACATCTGATTAATTCGACCCTCAATGAGCGTAACCGTCTTCGAGTATCCCTCCAGTTTTGTTGTAAATTTTACAACATCGCTGCCTTTGACACGGGCGCGGTCCTTAACAGCGTCAATCTTTTCCCAGATAATGCGATGGAGGTTTAGATAACGATGTAGCTGCCCCTTAAACTCGCGGATAAAGACTTGTTCCTCAATATAGCGCTCGACATTGCCAATATTAGTCTTCTTATTATTTATGAAATAGTACTTGTCGCCACGCAAAACGCTGTAATTTTTGTTGTCAAACTCAAAATATTTTTGGCGTTCTGTTCTCGAAAGCAACTCAGCAATTTCTTCGCGCTTCGCGTTATCGCAAACGATAAAGTAGGGGTAGATATTCTCGATCCCGGCAAGCTCTTTCGGGACTGGCGCACCAAGACTAAAGAGGTAGTTAATAGCTGGAGAGAGGCGATTTTCATAATAGGCCTTCAATCGTTCAATGTCGGCAAACATAGTCTCTTCAGAAACTCGATCGCTACTTACGATGATTAGACCATCTTCGAAGATCTTTACCCGAATTTGCTCGCTAGTCAAAAAGCTAACATATTCCTCTCCGGCTACGCCATACTCGATACTGCCGATTGAAAGTGCATCACGCAATTCAGCGAGCTTACGTTTGTTAAGTTTTAGCTGCGAACCTGCATCACGCAAGAAATCATATATCTCCGACAACTGCAGCATGGTGCGCTGGAACCAGCCACCGATATAGATGCTATTGATCTTCATTTTGCCTCCCTTGATTAGTTCTATTGTAGCATAATAATTCTAACGTTGTAATAATTTCCCTTTTATCGGCCCGAGAAACCTCGCCTCATTTAAAGAATCGGATCTAGTCTGGCCGGAAATAACTTCAAAAAAGGAGAATAACACAACATTAGGATTACTCTATCTCAACCAGCTTCTTGCGGGAGGCATTTCCGCGCTTAATATTGATCCGCGTTTTCGCCACATTAAAGTGTTTCGACAAAATCTTAATAAGAGCTGCGTTAGCCTCGCCATCAACCGGTTTTTCGCGCAGAAAAACCGTCAACCTATCACCATCCGCGACAATAAATGGTCCTTTTTTCGAATTAGGCTTAACAGTGATTTCGTAAATCATGTTAATCTCCTAAAATCCATTTAGTAACTTGCGATTTAATATATAAATATTCGTCCTTCTCGAACTGCATATTTGCAATACAATATTTGCGCTGTTCCATATGTGAACAAAACATACACTCGTGCAGATTATTGGCGTCTTGAATGAAAAAGGAATTTGTGATTTTGTTACTACAAATTACACTATATGAATTACTGCATTCGCTAGAATCATCGACTCGGATACAAAAGTTAATACCGCCACTACGACAACAAGCTAAGCAAAAATTACTATTATACGTGTTGTCACAATATATGATATTTTTGCTTTGGCCACAATTAGTCGAGCCATAAACATTGACTGAGCCATAGATCGGGTCGCTAGCGTGAACGTTTTCGCTATGGTAAACCCGTTCGGTCGTCATGTCATTAATCTCTTCCCAGGCCGCAAGAATTTCACCCAAATTTTTCAAAGGACGATGTGGACGCTCCCACTTTTGCCCATAGCTATTTTTGTCCGTGATGAACCGTTTTGCATTAGGGACGGCCGTATAGGTAGTTTCGCCAGTCCTGCTATCCTTAACCTCGGTCGGAAGCTGCAAATCAAAGGCGAACTTAGCCTTGAGCTCTTCCAAGGAATACGGATTGCTGCTGGCAAAAATGGCCCGAAAAATCTTATTTGCCACTTCAAGCGCTTCGGGTTTAAGCATGCTCCTCCTTGATTATTTTTCGACTAGTGCTAGTAGCGGACATAATATCCTTGGATGTAGCCGCACCATCAAGCGAGAATTCAAATTCATGAGGTTTAGCCGACGACATAAGCGGTTGGTTCGGGTTGAGTAGTTCAGGAAGACTAGATTCAATTAATACTACTGGCCCAGATTCAGATTTAGACAGTAATTTTTCTACTTTTAGCTCCTCGCTTTTGTCACTAGCAGCTATTGTTGATGGAGTCTCATCATCGGACGGTATAACAACGGGGGTAAAGTCTAGCGTACGGGCTTTAAAAGCCGGATAGGCTTCACCAGCTTTATTGACCTGTATCAGACATTCACGATCCTTGAGAGAAGTCAAAACATCCTGTTGATCCTCAAGCTTGTCACTATTCGCTAGTTTAATCTTCATATTATTCGCTAGCAGCCCTGCATCGCGTTTTGAGACGCGAAAAATATAGTAATTCGCAGTGTTCGCAAAAATTGCTTCTTGTAGCCCAGGGCTAAGTTGGTCAAAATACTGCCCAGCCAAAACCAGCGAGGTCCGGAATTTACGCAGTTCTGAGAGAAAGCGCGACAGAATCGGGCTTTCGATTGTGGCCACCTCATCAATGACGATAATCAAATGCTCGGAGATAAGTTTTCGCTGAGCAAAGAGAAAAAGTTGCTGCAAAAGCAGACCAGAAATTGTCTGTACGACTTTTTGACCTAGTTTTGGGCGACTAAGCGAATAGATCGTTAGGAAGTTATTTTGAATATTGTCAGCCAAGCTTACGGCCTTGACGTCCTGGTTAAATACTGGCACCATTTGCATTTCATCGATAAAAGCGATAATCGGAGCAATTGCAACGCCATAAGACTTTGTGCGAAGTTCACTAAAATCAGCCAAGAAGAAACGCGTAACCACGTCGGGCAGCCGATCCGTATATTTCGAAACAGTTCCATTACAAAACTCAAGATCGGTCAGAAGCCGACGCAGGCGCAAAAACGAAAACTGCCCAGTCGTCATCAAAAGATAGCTAGCAAAGCGCAACACTCGTTCTAGTTGAGTATTGTAATCTGCCGACATGAGCGAGCGGAAGAGCTCCAGAGTTAGCTCAACGCTGATGTTAACATCATCAAGATTACTCTGAAAAAGATTTATACTGCTTTCGACAGCCTGAAAATCGATCGCCAGTCGATCTTTTACCTGTCCACAATCAAACTTCAAAGTATCGTGAGGATCTATCACAACGATTCGATATTTATCCGAGGCACTTTGATAAATCTTGTCGATAAAATTTGCCAAAAATTTTGATTTGCCGGAGCCACTTCCGCCGAGTACAATCGAATGTTTTTCAAAATCATAAGCTGACAGACCCAGGAATTGCTTTTGCTCGTCATATGGAAAAGGATCAACCTCGAATATAGCTTGCGAAGGATCAGATTGCAACAATTTAAGGCTCTTATCACTTTTTAGATATTTAGGGAATTTCTTATAGTTAAAGCTTTTGTTGCTAGCAAAATCAGCTGTCAGAAGGCTAGCCGGATCACTACAAGCCAGACGCTCGATACAATCTTGGCCTTGCCAAGAATAGATTAAGTAGGCCGAGCTAGTAAAACCCCTACTGTAAGAACGAAATTCGACTAAAATCCGCTGCAATTGACGTTCTCGACTAGCGAGCTGTCGCATTAGAGCAAGACTATTATCACCACGGTAAAACAACTTTGGGGTACTCGGCTTTAAAGCCTGCAAAGCGGGCAATACTGACGCCTTTTTCAGCAAAAAATCAGCTACGCCCAGACTCGGCGGGAGTGGGCGCGGGGACTCAAGATAGTAACGCAAAGTGACACCGTCTAGCAGGGCTACAATCTGCCATTTGTCGCCAAATCGCAAATACTTCGCAACTGCTCGCAAAAAGTCCTGCCACTTTTTCGCGTCAACTCCGCCGCTAAAAAGGATCTCGTAAACCTCTGGCTCCATTCTCTAATTATATCACTCTATTAGGGATGAGAGGAATTTTATCCCCGTTCCGCCACAATTAGCTCTAGGGCTTCCTGACAATTTTCAGCGGTAATCTGGAGTTGGTGGCCAAAGTCGGCTAAGCCAGACAACCCCGAGCTAAGACCGCCCAACAATCCTCGTTCTGAAGTAATCCCAGCAACCTGCGGAGCAAGCCTTAGACCACTCCTTAGTGTCCTACGCATATCATCGGTAGTGCGACGTATGTAGAAGTCTACGACCTGATCAGCTAGTAGGGCCTTAGTGTCAGCAACATTGCCAGTAATCGTGCCGAGTCCGAAAAGCGCCAAGAAAGCTTTGGCCATTTTGAAAAGGAAAGGCGGTACTGCCATATCATATTGCGTAAATACGCCAATCATCTCAACGAAAAATTGCGCTACCGGCATCTCGTGTAGCTGGGATATCTTTGCCTGCATGTCATGGGTGAGCTGGGATCGATCAACGTTCTTAAATTCGCTATCAGCGAACAGATAATCCACGATCCGATCAACTTTACCGGTGTAAGCATTTAGAAAAAGTTGACGAGTGAGTTCGGATTCCTCAGAGCTAAAATCAAAGATCAACCCCATATCCAGAAATCCAATGTTCCCCGCTTCGTCAAGATAGATGTTGCCGCCATGCGGATCACCATGGAAGACGACTGGCATTTTGTGAAATAAAGCATAAAACGAAAGTCGAATATAATCGTTTTCGGCCCGAGCAATGCGTTGTTTGTTCTCGGCACTCAACGGGAGCTGATTAATGGTAGGTGAAGAAATAAACTCCATAACAATCACGCTCGGTGTACAGAGATCCGGGAAAAGCTGCGGGACTTTAATCTGGGCTGTACCGGGAATTTTACCGTTTACGCTCTCAGCAAAAGCCTGATAGCTAGCAATGTTTTTACACTCATTAGCAAAATCGGTCTCCTGAACGATCCAATTAAGATAGTTATCGAGCGCCTTATCACTGCCAAGAAAATTCCGAAAACTAACCAGCCGGCCAAAACGATGAACAACGCGGCGAATCTGACGAATGTCCCGGTCTATCCGACGCGAAAGGTCGGCACGTTTAACTTTTACAGCAACAACCTCACCGGTTTTTAACACGGCTCGGTGAACTTGCGAAATCGAAGCCGAGCCGAGCGGTTCCGGATCAATCGACTGAAATTTCTCGTCAATAGAGCAACCGTATTCCTGTTCGAGCTGGCGCTGAATTCTGAAAAAAGGTAAGGGTTGACAATGATCACAAATCTGCGCGAGCTGCTTGCGATCGACTTCGGTAAAAATTTCGCCAACGTTTTGCATGGCTAAAATCTGTGCAACTTTAATATAAACTACGCCCATTCTCTCGGCAAAACGGCAGATCACGCGCCCAGTATTTTGGCGTAAGATGAATTTCCGAAATAGCATGATGAACCCGTAAAAGTATAGATTCATGAACCTCCTTTCCTCTAGTATAATATATTTATGAATTTGCGCGAGAAAATTATCCAGAGATTACAAGAGAAACAAGATTTAAAATATCGGGATTTCCATAGCGGGCTCTGTCCTGGCACAGTAAACATTGTTGGCGTGCGAATCCCAGAACAGCGCAAGATTGCCAGAGAATTAACACGGGATGGTTGGCGAGAGTTCCTTAATGAAGTACAAAATGAGTTTTATGAGGAAACCATGATTGAGGGGATTATTATCGCGACTGCAAAGATGAATCTTACCGAACGACTAGAATGGCTGGCAAGGTTCGTACCGAAAATTGATAATTGGGCGGTTTGCGATTCGGTCTGCGCTAGTTTCAAGCTAAAGCCGGCTGAATTGCCGGAATTCTGGCGATTCATCGAGCACTACCGCACGAGTCAACATGAGTTCGAGCAGCGTTTTCGACTAATCATGATGTTGAATTATTTTTTGACCGATAGCTATATCGAAAAAGTTTTACAGAATGTCAATAGTGTAAAATCGGAAGCCTATTACGTCAAAATGGCGCAAGCATGGTTAATCGCAGAGGCTTTTGCTAAATTCCGCGAGCCAACTTTAGTTTTCTTGAAACACAATAATTTAGATACTTGGGTGCAGAATAAAGCTATCCAAAAAATTCGCGAGTCTTACCGGGTAAGTTTAGAAGACAAAGAGCTGGTTAAAGACCTCAAACCTTAGCGCTGGCGCTAAGGTTTTAAGATTTTGGTAGGCTGGGCAGAGGCAGCGAAAAATCTGGCGAAAGTCCAAGAACACCATATTTCTGTAAATCGACTTTGAGAACATTATCTGACAACTCACCAGCAAAGAATAATTCTTCTATATGAATGATCGTCTCGCTAGCGCTTTCAGCGCGTGCAGTATGGTCGTCATGATGACCACTAAAACCAACAATAATCGCCGGCAAGACAAGGCATTCTACGACATGAAAGAGTAGATGACCAATCATCAAAGTCACTCCAAGAAACCCGAGCTTTTTCGCACGGAACTTCCGAATCTGGTCATGCAAGCCGCAATGACAGTGATGATGCTTCATAGGTTCAGTATAACACGGTTCGAGCTCTATGCCAAACGGCTAATCAATTTCGATGAGTTCATACTCGCGCGAGCCGAGGCCAAGTTCGGCAGCATGCTGCAGAATGTGGGCGCCATTTTGTGTTTCTAGCCGTTCCGCAAAAGCATCACGCCCTTCGCCGGTCAATGCGAGGATTTGGTCCAGGCTAGCCTGATCGGCTGCGACTGGGTCGAGCGAAGCAATGATTCCTAGATCAGGTAAATTCACAGCTTCTGGCTCCGCATCACAGTCACAATCACGAGAGATATTGTTCAGAACGTTGATATATAGAATCGGATTTTCGCGACCGGTCTTATCACGAAGGTAATCGGATACCGCCTTGGCGGCTTCAGCCATAGATTCTAAGAATTGATCCTGAATCGCAAAGACATCCAAGTCGGCAGGCGGGTTCTCACTAAAGCAGGCCATAAACTTTTCAGCATCCCGCGTAGCGCCAGCGGTATGAATATAGGCCTTGCCCGCGATTGATGCAATCCCAATCGACTGATTCTTCAGAACGCCACCAAACCCAGCAACTCCATGTCCCTTGAAATGTGCAAGATTAATAACAGTGTCATACTTGGCTAAATTTTGACCAACTGGGTCAACATCAAGATTATGCCCGCCCTTAATCGGCAATTCAATCTCGCCGTCTGCGTCCATAATATCAATTTCAGCAATTTCGGTAAAACCATGGTCTTTTGCTACTTGTAAATGATTCGCAGTATCGCCACGACCACCGCCATAGGCGGTATTGCTCTCGATAATAGCACCATCTACTAAACGGACGAGATCCTTAATGAGCTCTGGTTTTAGATAATTCTGGTTACCCGGTTCGCCTAGGGAAATCTTAACACCAACTCTCCCCTCCGCCGGCACGCCAAGCTGCTCATAAATCTTCACAAGACTAGCTGGAGTAATTTCTCTGGTCAAATATACCTCTGGTCGTTTCATATTCCCTCACTTTCTGACTACTATTGTACCATGCAAAATAATCTACGGATGGTTTAAAATGTGCTAAGATAGAGGTATGAAAGTGCGAGGTTTTGAGGTGGCAAAGGGCTGGGAGGATAAAGGCATTGTTTTGCCAAGGCGTTCGACAGCACATGCCGCGGCTTACGACATAGCGTCGGCTGTCGACATAGTGATACCGCCTTTTCAGCTCGGGCAAAAACCGACTCTGATACCAACCGGGCTCAAGGCCTACTGTCAGCCGGACGAGTGCTATTTCGTGCTCAATCGTAGCTCGGGTGCCGGCAAAGGCTTGGTGCTTGCGAATGGGTTAGGTTTAATTGATGCAGATTATTATCAAAATCCCAGCAATGATGGACACTTTCAGGTGTTGGTTTTTAATGTTTTAGACCACGACCTAAGCATAAAGAAGGGGGACCGTGTGGCACAAGTGGTGTTCCAAAAGTTCTTAACAGTTGACGGAGATAACGCAAACGGCAAACGCACTGGCGGATTCGGATCAACAGGCCAATAATCATTAAAGGGAGGCGAAATGAAAAATTCAATAGATAGTTCTCGACCAAAAGTGGTTTTCGATGTAGATGACGTACTATGGCCACTTGGAGAAGTTGTGGCTAGAAAACTCGGCATTGACTCGGAACGATACTTCTACCAATTTAGCGTTAAAGATAATCCGATGCTTACCGAACAAGAACGCGAAGCAGTTATTGCGGCTTTTGCTGATCCACAGTATTTTGCAGAAATCGATTTCTTTGCAGGCATAGAAAGCATTATGAAGCCGTGCGAATTAGGAGCGATAGTAAAGATAAAAAGCAATTCTTTTAACGAACAAGTTGCCAGGTTAAAAGTTCAGCAGTTACTCGCCGCCGTGCCCAATCTTTGCGAAGACGACATCCAGATGAATATTATTCGCTACGGCCAAGCGCATGGTAAGACAATCGACCGCGATACGACAATTTTTGTCGATGATAGCCCTTACAATGTTGCGACTTCTCCAGCTATCACGAACATTATGCCAGATCTAGGCAACTGGAATCGCGGAGCGGAAGCCATGAGAATTATTAATGGTAGGCCTGTGAGATATGCTAAAAGTTTATGCGAAATTAATGAATTAGTTTATACACAGATAGAACACCAGCTCAGGGCTGTTTGACGTAGCCATTATTCTTCTTTTTCTTTGACTTGACTCCATCGGTATTTTTACGCTTGCTCTTGTTAACCCTTGAGCCGCTATTAGCCTTAGCACTAGCGTTCCTTTTGTTGCTTGTCTTCTTCGCAGCTGGTTGTTCCATCGGTTCCAGTTTAACCTCGATACGCTCGATCTTAGGCTCAGCTTTCACTTCTGGCTCTGGGTCTTCTTCTAGCACAATGGTTTTAATGCGCGGAAGCACGATATATTTAGAAATCTTCCCGCTGGCAGCATAGTCGATTAAGAGTAAAACATAACCATAAACTAATACTAGCACCGCGATAAGACAAAACCATTCCATCATCTCTACTAAACCATTGTCGTAGAAATTCAAAAAGCTTATTGGGTATCGAAGCGGATCCTCTACCGAAAAGTTCGGCGCAGTTAAAATAATCAATGCCGCATATGATAGCGCTGGCGCCAACCAATAAAACGGATAGCCAATATGCCACCAACCCTTCTTGGTGAATAGAACCCAATCCGACAGTGCAAGAAATGGGAGTACGAAATATATTAATGACGCGTTCCAACCACTAGCGCCCGGAAAAGTCACTTTCCCTAAATGACAGACCACAGTTATTGCACAAAGCAAAGAAAAACAAACGATAAGCATCCCTTCCAACATTGGACAAGGGATCTGACCAGCATCACGTTTTTTACTAAGGGCAATAATGACCGCTGAAAGCAAAAAATAGACTGCCGCGACTAAGGTCACATAGGTCGAAAAGAGTCTCCAGGATGATAGCCCGAATTCATTAATTAATAACCAAAAACCCACCATAGCTAAGACACCGATAAACATTTTATAGAGTGCAGAAGCGGGCTTGTTTTGGATATACATAAGTATATTATAACGCCTAGATGCCGTTTTCACAAGTTCTACGGTAATTTTGGATAGCAGCAGCTAAAGCCTCATGGCCAAGAACTGAGCAATGAAACTTATGCTTTGGTAAACCGCCAAGAAAGTCCGTAATTTCGTCGGGGCCAATCTTTAAAGCCTCGTCCAGAGTCCTCTCCTTTGCCAGCTCAGAAAGTGCCGACGTTGAGGCGATTGCGCTTGCACAGCCATAGGTTTTCCATTTTATATCAACGATTCTGTCATCTTTAACGCAAATAAACATTTTCATTTGATCGCCACAGATCGGATTCCCAACCACACCCTCAGCATCATGCGCATATTTACTCTCGTCGCCCATAAGAAAGTTGCGTGGATTCAGAAAATGCTCCTTAACAATATCAGTATAGACCCAACCAGCAGGAGATTTTTGTGGACTATTTTTATCGCTCATTTTCTACTCCAATCTTTACAGTGCTAATTCCCTGCAATCTTTTGACAACTTTTGGCAATACCGTCATTACTTGATTAATATCATCATTGGTAGTTTCCAGGCCTAACGAAAAACGAATACTGCTATGTGCGATCTCGGCATCGTTCATTGTTGCCATAAGAACGTGACTAGGTTGCAAAGCTCCAGCTGATCACGCCGATCAGGTGCAAACGAGTATTCCCTCAGCGTCTAGGGAGGGCGGGGTGCTTGCGCGGG
>CANEKB010000016.1 GCA_947427985.1 uncultured Candidatus Saccharibacteria bacterium | reverse complement strand
GGACGACTATCCGGTACACCGGGAGGTGCGCACGGCCATTACGTTGCATGCGAATCGCTAGCATTTTTACTCCTTATTAGTAATATTTCTTAATTATAGCAAACTTCCTCTCAAAAGTAAAGAGTGGCCAGACAATAGGTACTTTACGGCATTGGCTGATTTAATAGCTATACAAGAAGCCACAGGTATGTTATAATAGTAGAATCCCTTGCGGATAATTTTGCACCTTGAGAAAGGAGGGAAAGCAATGGAGAAATCCAGTTCCGGCAAAAGCCCTATCACTGAGCGGCCGCCTAAGCCATCCTTTGGTGAAAGTTGGCGGCAAAGCTGCCGTAGTTTTCAGGTCTGGGCGCGTTGCGACAATGGGAATTTCAGCGAGGTGCTGCTCGCCTGTTGGGCGTTCGTCTTGAGCTTTATGATGCTGGCCTTAGCAGCCATAAACGGCCCCGACAGCCCTGACGCTCTGTGTTACCTGTGTCTCGGCGCGCTCAGTATGATCCTGACCGGCTCACTCGGTATCCACATGATGATCCGGTGGTATCGCTGGGAAATCAACCACGATCAGCGATGAGCCAACCATGAGCTTAGTCATTTTCTATCTGCTTTACACCCCCAAAACTGCCGCTCCTTCGGGAACGGCAGTTTTAATAACTGGACTATCCGCTAACTCAAGCCTTCTTCTCGGAGGCTGTTTTATTTGTCTTGAGATAAACTTTGACCGCTTCAGCCGCGGCGCGACCTTCGGCCTCCTGCTTAGAATGGCCGATGCCTTGTCCTTTTATCTGCTTGCCAACATAGACACCAACCGTAAAGGTTTTATCGTGATCTGGCCCTTCCTCGTTCAATACTTTATAAACTGGCGTGGCGCCGTCGTTGTGTTGCGCCAGCTCTTGCAAGTAAGACTTCGGGTCACGCCAACTGCCTTCCTCCAGAATCTTGTCAATCTTAACTAAAATATGCTTCGAGATAAAGTCTTTTGCCGCGTCATAGCCCTGATCGAGATAGATCGCCCCGATTACCGCCTCGAAACAGTCAGCTAGAATTACGGCATGTGCCCGCGAGGAACCATGCTTCTCGCCCTTAGAAAGCCGCACTAAAGGTCCGTAGCCAAGTTCTTCACCGGATTCGCCGATACTCTCGGTTCGAACGAGTGCCGAGCGCCAAGCTGTCATGATCCCCTCTGGCTCGTCGTAATTACGATACAAAAAGTCAGAAGTGACCAATTCTAGCACGGCATCGCCGAGAAATTCAAGACGTTCATTATGATCTTTGGTGCTCTTTTTATGTTCATTGACATAACTGCGGTGTGTTAAGGCAGTCACCAACAACTCAATATCTTTAAATTCAAAACCTAGCTTTTCACGAGCAAAATTTTGATACTCTTCAGTGTTCATTTTTCTCCTTATAGTCCCTGCCGGATCTTATTTTTGGCAACTAACATTAGTTTTTCGATGTCTTCATATTCAATTGCGTCCAGCGCTTCATTGAAGCGAAACCATTTGATTCCCTTCATCCACTGCTCTTTAGTAGGGGTCTCGCGATTGTCGGTTGCGCGCACAAGATAAATCTGCGTCGTCATAAGGACAAGTTTATCTACTCGACGATACTGAAAATGAATTTTCCCAAGCCACATCAGCACCTCGATATGAAAAAGACCTGCTTCTTCGCCAATTTCTCGAATGGCAGTTTGTTTGGCGTTTTCGCCCGGTTCAATATGCCCCTTCGGTATGGTCCAGCGCCCCTTGGAGTCCTGGATTAAGAGAATTTCGATATCTTTGCCATCTTTGCTCGGTCGAAAAACAATCCCACCAGCAGTCGGCTCGCGCACGACTTCTTGAATCGCAGGTTTCTTAAAGATACGTGCCGAAAGACGCGTTGCCGCAGAGACCCGCTCAGACTTCAACGGTAAGGCCTCAGGGACCTTAGGCGGCGCAGTCTGACGCACCGGAGGGCGTTCAGCTCTAGGCTTCAACCTCCGTTTTTGCTTCTTTTTGGACATTTTGCTCCTTCGTCTTTGGCGGTTCAGGGAGCGCCCCAGGTTCGGCCGACGACGGTTTTGCCGGATCGCCATAAATCTGGCGATAGGCTGTACCGAGGACGCCGTTAACAAACTTCGAAGAGTTTTCCGATCCAAAAGCTTTGGCTAGTTCGACGGCTTCATTAATTGCAACTTTCGGCGGAACAGTCTCTGCCGAAGCTTGCAATTCATGAAGACCCATACGCAAAATATTTCGATCAACAGCAGCGATGGTATCGAGCGGCCATTCTGGCGCCATTGGTTGTAAAATCTCGTCCAATTCCGCAAAGCGACCAGAAACGTCGCGCGCTAAACCGTAGACGAACTCCGTATCACCGAGCGCCTTAGCGTAAGGCTCGATATCCTTCGCTACAATCAAGTCGATATCTGCCGTCTCATCACCAGCCTTAGTGCGAAACTCGTATTCATACAAGCTTTGCAAAACAATAATTCTTCCTAAGTGCCGGTTACTAGCCATATCCCTTCCCTTTTATTTAGACTTTTTAGTGATTTTTGTGGTAGTTGTTTTCTTCGTAGTCGTCGCAACTTTCTTCGCTGCTTTCTTAGCTTTGACAGTCCGGCCGTCGTTAGCCTTGACGGTTTTTACTTTCAAATTCGGCGTTTTCTTAGTAGTCTCGAAAGCTTTAACTGGAGAAGTACGGTTGACAGCCCTAGCGAGTTTCAGACGCAAATGGCTGCGGCGGAGCCCAGTCTTGCGTGGGCTACTCTGTTTTTTAGGTTCAGGCATAATGCTCCTTAATTATATAAAAATTCTTATCTAATTTTAGCACAATATGTCGTCTATTACAAGAGTTATTTTCATATACTAGCGTTACACGAAAACACCCCCATACGGGGGTGTTTTCTAAACTTAGATTGCTATTATTTTAGCGCGCGGCGGCTAGAAATGTAGTAGCCTGCGGCTGTAGCGATCGAACCGATACCCATAATGCTACCCATGATCGCTTCCGGACCAGTCGAAGGAAGCTTGGTTCCTGGTTCTGGTGTACTTGGAGTTGGATCTGGAGTGCTTGGGCGAATGATTGGGTCATCAAATTTCTCAGCGCTATAAGTTACGGTATAGATAAGATCTTGATTACCAAGGGTGCCGCTTACAACCTCGTAGTCCGCGACGTAGCCGGTAATAGCTGGAGAAACCACGTTAAACTGGGTTCCTGGCTTAGCGGTCTGCACGTAATCTGGCGCAGCCTGGCTACCGTCTTTAGCATAGACATACTTAATCGTAACAGTGCGATCTTCTGCTTCCGGATCGGTCGGTGCCTGATCTTTCGTATAAACCACGTTAAACTCAAGGTTTTGCTTAGCTACAACACCACTAATGATGTTCGAGCTAGCTGTATAGCCATAGAGAATTGGCGATTCAATACGGAAGTTATCACCTTCCTGGAACTTACCTTCGTAAGGTTCCGCCGCTTTGCTACCATCAGCGTAGAGATAGTTAACCTTCACGCTATATTCCTTACCCTGTGGGTTCACTGGATCTGGTGCAGATTTTTGAACCACTACTGCAGCGTAATCGTTCAAAGTCGTTTGACCGACACCACCTTTACCCCACATCACAAGAGTGTTGGAGCCATCAGCGAGATTATCGTCGACGACTTCCGCAGTAAAGCGGATGTAAGCGTTCGAGTTCGCTGTATAGTTACCGATATTAACACCGGTCGTAGTAATACCGTCGCTCAAAATCGAACCATTATACTTCGCGTTATAGATCTTGGTAGTACCAGGGACATAACGCAAGTTGCTTGGCAATTGTGCGCGGATCATTACGTTGTTTTGGGTTGCAGCGCTAGTGTTGAGGTAGGTCAACTGGAAATCAACCTTATCACCAACCTTAGCGTTAATCTTCGTACTCCATGGCTCGCCATCTTTCGAGGCACGAACCTTCTGGGTTATTGTATAACCAGCATTCGGATTCGTAGTTGGCTTGTCGAAAACCGCCTTTACTCGAATCGTAATGTAACTAGCGTACTGGTAACAGCCAGGGATATTGCCATCAAGTTGGCTATATCCGATAAGAGTACCGTTATTTGAAGCAGCTTTAGTGACGATTTCGTCGCTAAGCTGGCGACCACCATTCTTACCAATGCCGTTATTCTCGATCAAAGCCGAGCCATAGACATATTCAAGGTGGAAGAGCTGGTCGCTATTAAAGTTGACATAATCCCAGTACTTGCTTGGCGTAGCATTATCAGAAGTGATAAAGCCATTTACCTGAACGCGAGTAGAGGAATCGGTAGGGATATTGAAAGCCACCTTCGTATTCTTGGCGACGGCATCCGTACCCCATGGGTTATTGTTATGTACGTAGAGACGAATCAGGTATTCTTTACCGTCCTGAACTGTAATATTATTACCGTTCCAAACGTTATATTTACCCGAGTCGACACCTGTATATTCGCGTGCACCGACGAAGTTTTTCTCATCGCCGATAGTGCTATCGCTAATGGAGTTAAAGGTAATCTTGTTACCGAGAGCTCCGTGATTAATTTGGTCGATGGTGTAACTACGACGACCACCGGTATTATCACCCCATGCTGACACTAATGACGGAGTCGCGAACGCGCCCGCCACCATTGCTGCACTAGCAGCCAGCGTGAGGGTAGTCTTAATTGCTTTACGCATTAGTATTCTCCTTTTATTAACTTTTCCCACCAGATCAGCTTTTGGGGCTTCACTAGCTCGAGGCCTAGGCTTCTCTCTAGCCAATTATCTCGCCTCGTGACGCTGGAGTTTCTCCCTGTGGGTACTTTTCCAGGTCATAAGGTCATTTTAGCACACATATTCTATTTTGTCAATACTTTTTATGGTATTTTGTATATTATGGTCAAGAATAAACGTTTTATAGGGGTAGTGTTTTATGATAACTGAGGTAAAAACGGTTAAGTTCAACTAAAATTTAGCCTTATTTTGGACATTTAATACTAATTTTATGTCTTATTATAGTGTTATAATGATAGCAATGATAGAGTTTTATGACGGTATAATGCTTGCATAATTCAGGATTTTCTTGCTTTCTTGAAGTTCGTGGCTATAAAAACAGCGCCCTCCAAAGAAGGGCGCTTAGGGTAGTGAGTCTTAGATCTTGCAAGATAGGATCAACAACTATACAGGATCTATCTCTGTTTAATCGTCCTCGTAACCGATCGGGGTGCGAGCATATTCCTCAAAGGTGAGGTGCGGGTCGTCCTCAAGCTCCTCTTCCCACCATTTGGTCGTGCGGCGGATGTAAAAAGCCGTGCGCGCCAGGAGAAAAAGACGCATTATTGCCAGTAAAAGCAGGGCTAGCGTAAACATAAGTGGCACGATGGGCGGAAAGAGATCACGGGGGTGCTTGAGCCGAACGGCCAGCCAGATTGCAAAGGCGATCGTAGCGGGGTGAGCCAGAGCAGACAGAATGCCACAGAGACAGCTCCGACGATAACGCCCAGTACGCTCATCAGCATTTAGGTCGCGAAGGTGCTCCGGAAGTTCTCGACAAAGATAGCGCAAAGAGCCGACAATAGCGCGCTCGCCCAGCACGATACTACAGAGGCAGGCCGCAGTCAGGGCAACCAGCCAAAGACGAGACAGTTGCGCCTGTCGAAACTCCTCGTTACACATCAGACCGTAGAATAAAATCAGTAACATATCGCAGGCCGCCCAGATCCAATAGAAAACCCTGTTCCTTCTCAGGTCGTCTACCAGAGAGGTAGCGCCGTCCATGTCAGGATAATCGTCGGGAGGGGTCGAGCCACGCCTGCTACTGCGCAGAGCGTTTTGGATGGCAAATTGGGTGAAAACAAAGTTAGGAATATTCATGAATAACATCTCCTCTTTTGATAATTATGGATTTTCGGGTTATTGACAAGATCTATACTCGCAAGGTGCTAATCTATATTTAGCGCATTACTACGCGAAAACAGGACTCATTGCTACCATTGTAGCATAGATTAGCAATTTTGTCAATATATAGTCATAAGAAATAAGGCACAGCTAATAAAATATACCTAGACCAGCTTAATTCTAGACTTTCTTCAACCTGGGTGGCGCTCTCCTCATCTAAAGATTCGGACCCGCGCCAGCCCGAGTGGTCGGAGCCACAAGGTTTCTGAAAATCTAGAATTTAAGCTGATCCATACAATATCATTTATCTTTTCCTTATTTCTTTTTGTTGTCTGTTGTAACTTTGCTGGCAATACGTTCTTCTGTATAGCGCTAGCATACTGTTCGCCAAACCTTCTTCATCCTCCCTATTGATTACTCTATGGCTAGACAACGGAGGGACATGCCTCGGAATCTGACCATAGTATTATCAGTGCTAACAATGCGATCGTTAGTAATATAACCGCGAAATGCATTATCTGTGTTATAGGCTTTTATGAACCAGAGCACTGCATCCTGTCCAGACCAGGCTGTTCGCATAGTTGAATCAGAGTGTAGGGCAATAGTCCCGCTGCGGACGAAGAAAAGCGCAAACTTAGCTTGTCGTATCTGTTACGTCAATCAAACTATGCTCTCATTTTTTAAAAATTGGGAGCGGGTTTCGTCCGCAGCGGGCACGTTGATCCTTTTGGAGTCTATCGTCGGGTCGGCGAAAGCTTCTTGTGGACTGCCCGCACCCTCGAGGAGAACGCTAGCATATATTTTCTAGAAATTAATATGACAAACAAAGTTGTTCCGTCTAATCATACAGGACCAGTTCACGGTCTCTCCCTCCGTTGTCTAGCCATAGAGTAATCAAGGGAGGATAAAGAAGAACAATAACCTTACCAAAAAATTGTTTTGCTCTGGTTGACATATTATCTATAAAGTTGTAAAATGTAGGTATAGGCGGTGACTTTTGGTCGCCAATTTGTAGCTTTTAAAATACTAGTCTACGTACCAAACAACCATACGGCAAAAAGAAAGGTGATTATGATGAAAAATGCACATGGTTCCTCTTGGCGGTTTCGTTTGATTGCTCTGCTGTTGGCGTTCGTGCTGATGGTGCCGCTCTGTGGCGCTGCTTCGGCAGCTGAGACCATCTCGGCAAAAGACGTCGCGCCGGTCGAAACTGCGGCCGAGAACTCCAGCGAAAACTGGGACGACACGGACTGGCTGGTGGCTATTTCCAACTATTTGGATGCCACGCCAGAGCTCGTTTACAGCGCCGCTTCCGATCGATACTTTCTAGCCTTTCATCCCAACAAAGCCACCCAGATCGGCTGGCTGTTGCAAGAAATCGGCCAAGTCCGCAATTTCGACCTGAGGCTGGAGCTGTTGGAGTCGGAATTGGAGCGGGCGCCGAACGGCAAGCTCAATGATTCCAACAACGCCTACTCGCTGCGGGGGATTTTGACCAAGATGTTCCCCTGGAAGGAAGACGAGATTTACACCATTGAGCCGGCCGAGTTGGCGGCGCACGCGCGCTACTACCGCAAGCAGCCGAACTACCAGGAATTCTTTGACGCACTTGAACCGCTGACGGTCGATCCGGTTTTCAGCTCGCCCTATTTCATTATGGAGGAGTTCAGCGCGGAAGAGGTCGACGAGATGTACGAGGCGCTGTTTGAATCCGCGAAGTACATCTGGCCGTCTGCCGTCAACAGCATCACGACTCGTCAGTTCCTGATACCGATAGCCTTGGCTCCGGTCGTGGAATTTACCAGCCCTGAGCTGCCGACTTCGGCAACCGGCAACTAATCCCCCCCCCCGACCGGACATAATTGCCCAAAGCGTTTTTAGACTAGTATTTGTTCTTTACATCGGAAAAGGGTCTCCAAGTACTGTGGGAGGCCCTTTTTGCTAGCTTTGGAACTTGTCTAAACCACAATATTAATCAGCTTAGCGCCGCGTGGAACGATGACTTTACGGATTTCTTTACCAGCGATGAATTTTTGGACATTAGCGTCGGCGAGCGCAAGCTCTTTCAGCTTTTCCTCGTCGCCGAGGAAGTCAGTCGAGATCATCAGCTTTGCACGGAGCTTGCCGTTCACCTGGACAACCACCTCGACCTCATCTTCGGTGAGGTATTTTTCGTCCCAGCGTGGCCAGATATCGTCGCTTTCGAGGTGTTCGAGGATTTCACTAGCGAGATGTGGCGCAAATGGCTTAAGCATCTTGGCAAGCGCAATAACATCTTCTTTCGTGGCACCAGCTTTGTAGAGCTCGTTGACATATTCCATCAAGGCGGCCACCGCAGTATTGAAGCTGTTACGATGAATATCTTCAGTAACTTTCTTAATCATTTTGTTACGGATGACTTCGTTGCCTGAATCCTTAAACTCGCCAAAGCCGAGCGTCCAGCAGCGATTTAAGAAACGATAAACCCCGCCAATTGCTTCAGTGTTCCAGGCCGCGTCTTGGTCATAGGGACCGATGAACATTTCATAAGTGCGAAGCGTATCGGCGCCATAGCCACTATCAATGACCTCAAGCGGGTCAATGACATTCCCTTTCGACTTGGACATCTTCTTACCGTCCGGAGCATTAATGTAACCGTTATAGAGTAACTTCTTAACTGGTTCGCGGAACGGCAGATAGCCCTGATCGGCGAAAAACTTACACCAGAATCTCACATACAAGAGGTGCGCCACGGCGTGATCGCCACCGACGTAAACATCGGTCGGAGCCCAATATTTAATAGCTTCCTGGTCCCATGCGGCTTTTTTGTCGTGCGGGCTGACATAACGCCAGAGGTACCAGCTCGAGCAGGCATAGCCATCGAGCGTGTCGGTTTCGCGCGTACATTCAATTTCTGCGCCATTTTCATCTTTCAGAGTGACCTTAAGCCAATCCTCAGCTTTCGCAAGCGGAGAACGTCCCGAATCATCTGGCTGATAATCTTTGACCTCTGGGTGTATGACAGGGAGCTGGTCTTCTGGAATCGGGTGGACGTTACCGTCCTTATCGTAAGCGACTGGGATCGGGCAGCCCCAATAACGCTGGCGCGAAATCAACCAATCACGCATCTTGTAAGTTACCTTGCGTTGACCGACACCAATCTGCTCAAGCCAGGCTACGATCTGCTCACGTGCGTCTTCGCTACGAACACCGTTAAACTGGGCAGAGTTTACCATCACGCCTTCGCCTTGATAGAAGCGGCTGTGCTCAGGGCTGTCGCCGGGCGCTTCAATGATCTGAATCACTGGTAAATCAAACTTCTCAGCGAACTCAAAATCGCGCTCATCGCCGAACGGTACCGCCATAATCGCGCCGGTGCCGTAGCCCATGAGGACGTAATCCGCCACCCAGATTGGAATTTCCTTGCCAGTGGCCGGGTTTATTGCATAACTTCCGGTGAAAACGCCGGTTTTTTCCTTGTTTTCCTGGCGTTCGATTTCGGATTTCTTAATCGCGTTCTTACAATATTCTTCGACCTTTTCGCGGGTGTTATCGTTCACTAAAGACTTTACCAGCGGATGTTCGGGGGCAAGAACCAGGAAGGTCGCGCCGAAGATAGTGTCGGGCCTTGTGGTAAAGACGGTAATTCCACGAGAATCGGCATCTCTGTCGACGAAGGGCGTGTCGCTCGAGCCCGTCGTCACGGGTCTCGCGCACTGCATGCTCGCTCGTGAGCTCCGCACCCCTTCGTCAGCAGCATGCCGATTCTCAGTTATTCCCCCCTTTACCTCAAACCTAATTTCGGCACCTTCGGAGCGGCCGATCCAATTCTTCTGCATAGTCTTAATCTTCTCGGGCCAATCAAGCTGATCAATATCTTCAAGTAATTCATCTGCGTAGTCGGTGATCTTAAAGAACCACTGTTTCATCTTTTTCTTTTCAACTTCGTGGCCACAGCGCCAACAATGACCATTTTCGACCTGTTCGTTCGCAAGCACTGTTTTGTCAACTGGGCACCACCATTGATATGACTCCTTTTGATAGGCGAGGCCAGCTTTATAAAGCTGAAGGAAGCACCACTGGGTCCACTTGTAATACTCTGGATCAGAAGTGTTAATTTCGCGGTCCCAGTCGATAGCATAGCCAAGTTTCTGGGCCTGTTTACGGAAGTTAGCAATGTTCGTCGCAGTGGCCGATTGTGGCGAAATACCAGTCTTAATCGCATAATTCTCGGCCGGAAGGCCAAAAGTATCGTAGCCAAAGGGGCGCAAGACGTTCATTTCTTGCTGAGTGTAGAATCGAGCAAGGACGTCGACGATAGTAAAGTTACGAACGTGACCAACATGAAGACCAGCCCCAGAGGGGTACGGGAACATCTCGGCAAGATATTTCTTTGGCTTAGCTTCATCAAGCGGGCCAGCCGCAAAAGCCTTAGTCTCAGCCCAGATTTTTTGCCATTTTTGTTCGATTTTCAGTGGGTCATATCTATCCATGATGTTCATTATAACATAGGATAAATTTTTTCGCATATTCTGGCCTAATACCTTTTCATCCAAGGCCATAAGAAACTCGTCGTTTTAGTTTTATGTCTCTTCGTCCGCAGCGGATGGGCTAGTAATTACAAAGCGTTGGTTGGGAACACTATTGGGAGGCCTGGGAGCAATGCCTATAACTGGTCGTCGCATTCTCTTAACTCTGGCAGCACCTGTAGTCTTAATTCTATCGCTCTGAACGTTAGTCCATCTACTACTGATGCGCGTTACTGGGGTTTCTCCCTCCGTTGTCTAGCCATATAGTAATATATAGGGGAGGATGAAAGTTAGTTTGCTAGTTGTTGGCCAAAATACTCAACGCTCTGGCAAGGTCTGGTTTGGCGAAGTATACCCTTGCCAAGATTATAACGCTCACGCCTAAGGCGTTTTATACTAGAAAAACCTCCAGCACAAAGGCTGGAGGCGGTTTAGTTTACATCTTTCCAGAAAAAACTTATTCAGCAAATTAGCCAGCCTTTACTACTGCTGCGGCGTCCCTGAAGTGTTGATACATTTCTTCAACCCAACGACACCAGCCCTTGCTTGAGCGAGCCGCCCAGACCCAGATTTCCCAGTAATCCAGGTGTTCGAGCAAATACCGGTACTCCTCAGGGTGCAAGATGCTCATGGTACGGGTGTAGCAGTCTACGCCATAGCCGTACAGCGTAATTTCGCTCGTAGTATGCGTCATGACACATTTGGGGAGCCGCACCTGCGGCATACCCTTCCGTAGCTTATTAGTGTCCTCTACGACACCCATCATGAACTGGAGCTGATGTTCGCGCGCGACCCTGACGTGGTCCGTAATATAACACAGGACTTTGTCGCCCGGCTGAAAGTGCCCAAAATCCCGGCAGGCCGGAATCGGTGGCTTCTTATCTGCCAGATTGATCAGTTCCTTCAGGTAGGAAAGAGCAGCGTTCAGACGCTTTTCTGCGGCCCGTGACGCAGCCAGATCAGCCGCCAAATTCGCCGCGTTCAGATTCTCTAGCTGCGCAATTTCCACCTTCAACTTCTGAGCCTCTTCGCTCCAATATTGGCGGAAATACTCCAAGTTTTCCTTCCCTAGGAAGGTAGGGTTCTTGATGTAGGGAGTTTTCAGGCTGGGGATTATATCCCTATCTGATACTTGAAAAATGCCAGCATTAATCTCCTCGATGGTTGGTAGCTCCGGGTCGTCTCGGCGCATCAATCCCTTCACATCGGGTGGGACCAGCTCTGAGAGACGAAGTCTAGGTCGGAGTCCAGATTCTTTTACCATACGAAACACCTCTTTATTGTCTTTTTGTTTAAACTATGGTAGAGCTAAGCTGCTTAGCAGCGTGCAGGGCGCAACTTTTATCGCCCTCTACGCCACTAAGCAATCGGTTTTCCAGAAAGCTAACAAGGTACCTAGACTTAGTCTACTTTTTATATCATAGCATATATATTATAGAAAGTCAATATAGGCACCTCTTTTTATACATCCTATGTCAAAATGCTTGACAAAATATAGTATCTGTGCTACAATGAGAGAGTAAGCCTTTTGAGGTTAGCTTTTGGTTGCCCCAGATGAGCTTGCTAGCACATATACATGCAAGATTATATCAGACGGGAGTTCCTAATAAAAGCAACCCTAAAAGCCTAAAATCGAAGAAACTTTACATCAGTAGTTTATCTGAAAAGGAGTTGGTTTAAAAATGAACCAGGAACAGTCCTATCCCTATTTTCGGGTGGTTAAGGTAAACGATACTACCCGGCAGCTGTGGTTCCGTACCATAGAATGCAATCCCAGCATGGCCGCTATGACAGAAGTCAATGACGAGCTGTACGTCCAGTCTTCGGGGGCTTTTTCGCTCCGATTGGACACAGGTGATTTAAGCTGCGGCTTAGTCGAGATTCGGCGCAGCGCCGTCTTCCCGGAGGAAGCCATCGATCTGAGCTTCGAGGAAGCTATCAACATGGTCAAAACTCTTCTCCGTAAGACCGCCAGCGGTCACGCTTCCTTCGACTTCACCAAATGCCCTGCCTCATTCAGTTCCACTAAGCGTCCCGCCCATAGCACCTGATACTTGTCTTGCCCAGTAAGCCGTGTTCCGTGTGAACACGGCTATTTTTCATAACAGTAGCATAGTAGCGGCGGATTTTTGAAAAGATTATGCTATACTAGAGGAAATGGAGGTAACAAAATGAATTCGGAGCGAGTAGCCCAAACTTTTGAGAGGGGGGGGGATGAGCCAAGCCAACCATCACGCGAACAGTATCAGCGATTAGGCAGTGATGCAATGAGGCAAAAAGAGCCCGGACCAACAGCAAAGAAGTTGCTCGAACAACGGCCACCGACAGCGTTGACGTTAGAGACTTTCGCCGGGGTTTATCCGAACACAAAACTACGCAGAGATCAAGCCTATGTCGACCGGCTAGACGAGATGTTTGATCGTGATCCAGATAGCGGAAAAGCCGCTAAGTCCTTCGAGAAACTATTTATCTATGGCGTGCAGACTGGTGCCTGGCTAGGTAATCTGCCTGGCGCAGATGGGCACCCTCCCTTTATTACAAAAACCTTTGAATCGACTAAATATGACGACTACCGCCACCGAGTTGATTCATTTACGACGATTAAGTTTGCTGAGAAGATCCAAACAGAAACCGGCACACTCAAAGGCTTACCGCTCGCGTTCGATGTAACTATTAATTCAAGCCGAGAGAAGATTATGGATAAGCTGACGCGTTGTTATAATGATGGTGCCGAGCTGCCTTTTGGCTTCACCCATCTTGATTATTACACGAACGGGCGTACTGCTGGTGAGTGCGAGATCTTGCCACGCTATGTCATTGGTGTTGACAGTAGTGAGGCACAGGAATTGAGCGAACAATTCACACGACGCATGGCAGATGGCAGACCATCACCGATTAAACTACTCAGCGCGCAGAATCTATACACTCGATTTATGGTATTATCGGAGATTCGAGCCCAGAATATGCTGTTCCAGGCGATGTTGCCGGACGACGCCTACGATAGCCCAGATATCAAAATGAAAAAGGCTTGTGCCTATCTTGAGGCAACCGATAATCAACTCAATACAGCGCTACTCATCTGTGCCAACGAAATGGTGCAGCGGAGATGCCTGCCGACGGAAGTCTTAGAGAAAATCGAGCGTGACGGTAAGGCTCAAAGTACCCGCAAAACGATCGAGGACTATATGTTGAAATCCCGCCACGAAAACTTCGTTGAGAGGCAGCGCGAATATGCTCGACGGAACGGTACGATTTTTGATCCTAACGCCGGTGAAGATGATACTTACGTTCAGATTGTCACCTGCGCACGCGAGCTCGAGCAGGCTACCTATGACGAAACAAGTTACCCTGAAGTCGCTGCGCGTCGACGCATGATGTCTCAAAACCAAAAATTAGAGCTTGGCGACGCAGAGCCTGAACGTCGATCAGCTTAATCTTTGATTAACTATTGAATTTTTAGACAGGTATGCCACAATGGAAAGTGATAGCTTGCATTGCAAAGTGGAGAGATCCGTAGATGTAGGCTTTCGTACCTAATATGAGACTAGAGCTCAAATACATTGAAAGAAGGTGCATAGCTTGAACAAGATTTCCGAGACCCCGCTGGTACAGCTCTGCGATGTAGGGGAGGCGTCGGCAGTACTGGTCTTTAGGCCGGCCGAAGTCGACGTCGACAAGGTTTTTGACCGCGCGAGCGACAGGTTGATGAGAGCATCGTTCGGAACGGTTCGCTTAAAAAAGCTTGATCTGGAGCTTGGTTTACTACAGCTCTATACACAGCCAGCTCTCAACAATCCTGAAACGCTCGGCCTAGAACAGGCGGCCAAGCTGGTCGCGAACGAACTGGCACGAACCTGTATCGCATCACCGCATTTCGACGAAGCATTGTACAGCGAACCGGCCTAGGGGGTGCCGGGGTTATGTGAGTGAATAGTAGCCCGCATAACTGATTCTGGCCCTACTATACTTATGAAAGGAATGAGTCAGATACGAATATGCAAAGCAGCTTCATGAAAGCGTATGATGCCACACTCATATCGCAGTTCGGCGAACATATCCGAATGTCCGATTTTATTGGAATTCATACTCCAGCGAAGATCATTGCCGATCAGGAATATACCATCAAACGCGCCGCTAAGCGCAAACAGAAGAGCAAATTAGCCGCTAGCTACCTTGAGGCAATCTTTATTGAAGGAGTGAATGTGGGCGGATGGCTCGGGGATGGGGATGCCTACCAAACACTAGCGTGGCCAACTGCGATCTATGATGATATTTCACATCGGGTCGACACCGTAGTGAACTTGGTTTTTCGCCAGCCCATGCGCAGCCACGACGGTAAAGACACATTACAACAGGTCACGATCGGCTTTGATGTAACTGTGGGCGGAGCACCAAGCAAAGTGCTCGACAAGCTGACTCGACATTACAGTGACCAGGCGCGTCTACCTTTTGGATTTTCGCACCTTGATTACTATTTTGACGGTCAGCACTGCAGCATCAAGCCATTGTTAATCCGCTATGTGATCGGTGTCAACATTCACGAGGTATTAGAGATCTGGGGCGACACACAGTCTGACCCGTCCGCCAGTAATCATCTAAGCGCTTTTCGCCCGAATTCGCCGGCCAGTTTACAGATGCGTTTTAAGATACTTTCGGAAATCCGTCGGCAAAATATGTTTTATTACGCTATGCTGCCAGAGGATCAGGACGATAAGGTCATACGCACCGCCGCATTGCAGCTTGACGCCGTAGACGAATGTCTAAATGCGTCGTTACGAGACTGCACGAAGCAAATAGCCGCGCGCCGGGTAGTACCATCGGCAATATTCGCAATAAAACAGCGTGGCCGCAAAGTCTGCTCAGAGCGAGACATCATCGAGGAGTATCTTATTACTGAAAACCAGCGCAGATACCGCAACAGGGATCCCTTCACCCAGATTATGAGCCAGACACGAAAACTGCTAGACTCGCTTTATAACGAGAGCGAAGATAGTCGTGTTCGGCAAGCTCTAACCAGACGGCGTAAGATCATGGTCCAAAATCAAGCTTTACAGATATCACCAGCTAATCTGTAGCCGAAGCGCTTTTCGGACGATAACTTTTATGCTATGATAGTAAAGTCTTGTTCTTTAAGACGGAAAAATAGAGAGGTGATATCAATGGACTTAACGAAGTTAGACAAGTCGCCCCTGGAGATTTCGGTCGCTCAGCCTGATGCGCACGGTCACATCTTACTTCGGGACATTTATGCCCGGCCGCCATTAAAGCTGTCAACCTACAGCCACTACCGCAACGACGAGATTCTGCTGGCGGCAGCTAGAGGCGACTATCCGGAAGACTTTCGGCAAGCGTTAACGCAGATGCTAAGCCCGACCAGATCGATGAGCGATACCTCCGCCGCCCCAACTGACACGGCGACGCCCTGGCGACTCTGGCAGGTGCTGATAAATCCGCAGCTGGTGACGCTCAATTTCTACCGCTATCAGGATGATTACTCAGAGGCGAAGGATGGCCTGAGACTGTTCCAGAACGACATTAGTCTCGAGATTGCCGGCGCAGCCGCGCTAGGTCTGGTGGTTCATCGCCCCGATCCGGACCTGATGGTAGATTTCGAGATCAGTAGCAGCGGAAAAGGCGGGACGCACAACTTGCGCCTAACCGTGCATGAAAACGGCGAGATGATCAGCACGGTCGCAATAAGCCTGCTTCCGAGGAAGTAGCTCTTTCTCTATCCAGTCGCATCCGTCGCGACTAACCAAGCCACCCGTACTTACGGGTGGCAATTTTT
>CANEKB010000015.1 GCA_947427985.1 uncultured Candidatus Saccharibacteria bacterium | reverse complement strand
TATCTCTGAGGCGGTTATCGACAAATTAGAAGGTGAGATCGCTGATCGAATACTTGAAAAGTATTGTCCATATTGTGGGAAGAAATTGGAGGTGAAATGAAGTCTTTGATTAAACTATTGATTGCGTTATTAGGGCTCATCGGGCTAATGTTCTATGCTGCCGCCGATGAATATTTCGCTCACTACGGGTTCATAACTATTGACGGAGAAGAAACAGAAGGCCGTCATTGCCTGAGTCGGGGCCGTGCTCCTACCTGCGATGATTATGCGGGCAATAGGTATTTGGTTAAGGAATATTGGAGGAAATACTGATGGCAGAGAATAAATCCGCTACAAAGCAGATCATATATCGGAGGTTAACTGATTTAAAGAAACTACCACATAACCCGCGCACTATCAAAAATGCTGATTTTGAGAAGCTCAAGAAGTCGCTCAGTAGCAACCTAGATTATTTCGAGGCACGACCACTTATTCTAAGTAACCGGACTGGTCATTTAGTAATCATTGCTGGGAATCAGCGTTATGAGGCGGCCAAGGCGCTAGGGATGGCCGAAGCACCAACGGTGCTACTGGAAGGACTGACGGAAGAGCGTGAGCGCGAGATTATCATTCGCGATAATGTCTCGAATGGTGACTGGGATATGGACGCGTTGGCGAATGAGTGGGACATAGATGATCTGCAGGATTGGGGTGTGGACATAAAACCGCTCAAGGTCATTGCCGAAGATGAGCCGGCACCGGTAGACAAAGAAAATACCTTCTCGGTAGTAGGAGAGATCTATCAGCTGGGTGATAACCGGATGTTCTGTGGGAGTTTCGAGGATGACGAGAAAGTTCGCGAGCTGTTTGGGGGCGACAAAGCGACCTGCACCTTTACGGATCCGCCGTACAATGTGGCCTACAAATCAGCAGATGGCAAATCAATTCAAAATGATAAAAAGTCAGAAGAGGATTTTAGGTATTTTCTAAACCGAGCTTTTAAGACAGTAGCCCAAAATACGGTATCGGGTGGAGGTGTAATTAGCTGGATGAGTGGAAAAGAATTGTTTACTTTATTTGAGGCAATGAAAAACAATGGTTTAGAAATGAAACAGGTTATCACTTGGGTTAAAAATACCTTCACTTTGGGCAGAACAGATTTTCAGAATCAGATGGAGCCTGCCATATACTCTCTTAATGAAGGCAGGTATAATGCTGAATGCAAAGATGGAGAATCGGATACGGCTTTATACACGAGAAGTGGTGGATATTTTGCCCCAACCCGTAAACTTAGCAATTGTTGGTTCTTTGAAAAACCCAAAGCCAACAAGGACCATCCGACTATGAAACCGATTGGCCTATGCGCCAAGGGGATTCTCGCGTTGAGCGAGCCAGGCGACATCGTGTTTGGCCCATTCCTTGGAAGCGGATCTACGCTGATTGCTGCAGAACAAACTGGGCGTAAATGTTTTGGCTGTGAGATTGATCCGAAATATTGTGATGTAATTCGGAAGCGGTGGTGGGAGTTTACGACTGGCTCGGAAGGAGGATGGCAAAATGGCACAAAATCAATCGCGTAAAGCCAATACTCAGGCTAAGGTTAGTCCTCGGAGTGGCACTGCTCCACCACCCGATAAACAGTTCGGCAAACCAAACGGCAACAAGCAGGGGCGAGGATTTTGGAAGAAGGAGGCCACGGCTCGTTATAAGCTTGAGCGGATGATGGAACTTACCAACGGAGAATTGCGAAAAGTGGCTAGCGATGAAAAGGCCCCACTGTTTGAGCGAAAGCTAGCGCAGTGCATCGCGAGCAGTCAGTGGAAAGAGCTCGAGGGGATGATTAACCAGGTCTATGGCATGCCGAAGCAGCAAATTGAGCAACATAGTGTGGAGTTAAAAGGGATTTTACCAAAGAAAAAGAAAGGATAGGATATACGGATTAAAACTCTCATACCTAAGCACTTTAACAGAATAAATTACCATGAAATACTCGATTACTACTACTACGGAGAAGACCCAAGCCTTGTTCAACGATGACCGCTATCGGATTATCGTCGAGCAGGGCGGCACGTCCGCTGGCAAGACTATCGCAATTCTGATGGTCTTACTTGACTACGCTCTCACCCACGACGGCAAGATCGTTAGCATTGTCTCAGATACCTTTCCCAACCTCCGCAAAGGCGCTATGCGTGATTTCTTGGATATTTGTCGAGAGACGAATGTTCTAGAAGTTGGCGTATGGAATAAATCAGAAAGCACGCTTACGCTACCGAATGGTACGCTGATTGAGTTCTTTTCTACGGATATGCTGGGTGCGCTCGGGGCGAGGCGGGATGTGCTGTATGTGAACGAGGCTAACCGAATTAGCTGGGATACGTTTTCTCAGCTGGAGGTGCGTACGAGAGAGAAGATTATTCTCGACTTTAACCCGGTCAATGAGTTTTGGGTACATAAGGAGTTGCTGAAATGAGAGCTGACGTGGCATTCATCAAAGTCACTTACAAAGACAACGAAGCACTAGACGAAGCGACCGTCAAGGCGATAGAGATGCGACGCGGCGACGGGACGAGCAACTGGTGGCGAGTGTATGGGCTGGGCGAGGTTGGTTCGCTCGAGGGGAACGTCTATCAAGGATGGCAGCGGGTCGACCATTTTCCCGACTTGGCGAAATTGGTCAGATATGGTCTAGATTTTGGCTTCTCGAACGACGAAACCGCTCTTGCATCCATATACCAGCTAGAAGATGGGCTAGGGTTAAAAGAAGAGGTCTACGAAAAAGGTATTCTACCCTCAAAATATCCGGAAATCTTAAAGTCGCACAATATCGACCCATCGGTATTAATCGTAGCAGACGGCGCACGCCCGGAGATTATTGCAGAAATCAAAAAAGCAGGCTATCGCATTATTCCTGCCCTAAAAGACGCCGGATCAGTGAAGCGTGGCATCAGCCGCGTACAAGATCAGAAGATTTACTATACCGGCGAGAACCTTGAGCGAGAATTTCTGACCTACGCTTGGCGGGTTAAGAAGTCCACGGGGGAGACGCTGGATGAACCGCAAGATGGCAACGACCACCTCCTGGATGCCCTCCGATACGCGATTGACGACTTGAAGCGCCCGAGGTTTGATTTCTAAGCATATGTGAACAATTTATGTAAACTGATTGAGGCAATATAAACACCAGCGGCCACCATCCGCCTTCTAGTTGCTTCAAATATAACATGGCGCAAATGGGAATATAACATTTCGCCTCTGTTATTTTGCTTTCTAGTTGCTTCATTTACATAACATATCGCAAATGGAGACCTAACAATTGTCAGATATTGGCTTTCTAATTGTGGCGTATCCGCCATAGTTGGAGCGACATCTTTCGGACATCGCGCCTAAAAACCGAACAAATACGCCCAAAATCCCGCATTTTGCACGGTTTTGTTCGGTTTTTAAGGTACTTAGGGTTTTAGACAATTTATTTGCCACCTGCTCTGATTTCTCAATATCTTTGGGGTATGAACTCAAGAATCATGGCCAAAACGGTTGATAAACGGCAAAAGAATCGCAGATTTCGCGATATCTTGGCAAACTCCGGTCTAGAAATGGAGAGCGGAGAAGTCCGAGACATTCCAAACCTATATGTGATGTCTTATGGCGGGGAGCTTATCAACGTCAACGACTTGGCGAAGGATCCGGAGAAGCAAACGGAAAGCTATGCCGTTAAAGCACAGGCAGACCATGGCGAAGAGAAGGACGGCGTCCTAGTCCCAACGGTCGAGAAGCAATTCGGCTCTTGCCGAGTGTGGACTGAGAAAGATGGGTTGCATGCTCGAGTGTATTTCGCTAACGATGACGCTCTAGCTGACCATTTATTTGCGATATCTGACGACGCTTCCTATTCGATCGGAACGGAGTGGGCTGAACCGGGGCTTGAGTGGAATGGAAAAGTTTATGACGAAGCTATCGGGATTCTGCGCGAGATCTCGATGGTGCTGACAGGTAACGATCCGCGCGCTAGAACAACCGACCATAAGGCTAAAGTCAGAGGCTCAGAAGGGGCGACCGAGGCGTATGGCAATAAAGAAAATAAGGAGAAAGAAATGGGCAAAACCACAAACGACGCTCTGACTCCCGATGAACGCGCAGCAATGATGCGCCGTATCAACGAAGCAGTAGACGAAGTAATTGACGACTTCACGACTAGTGCTCCGGAGTCACAAACTGAACCGACTGCTCGCGACAATGCAGAGGCAGAAGGCGACACTAAAACTGAGGACAAGCCGCTGGAAAAAGAGCCGGCAACTCGGGAGAAGAAGGATTCTAAAACTCTGCATATGCCAATCACAGTAGTGCACAAGGTCGACGGGGTACGACAAGAAGTTGCGCAAGCTAAAGACTGGCTGACAAGCGATAGCGCCTATCATGCGTTTGCTAGAACTCTCAAGCAGGCCGGCAAGATGGGCGCTGCATTCGACAGTCTATGGCGGAACGAGCTTCAAAAACACATTAACCTTGATGGAATCACGGGGTTACCTACACCTTCGGACACTGTGACGATGTTCCGAAGCGCATTGGAAAAACCGGATGGCATTATCGGGCACTTCGAGTTTATTAACGGTCATAGGGTGAATATCGACATTGCTGACGTCGTAGCTGGAAGTGAAGAGCTTGCGCGTGCGGGCGGGCACAAACCGGGAGATAAGAAGGTTGACCAAGAGCTCGGGATGACTAACCGAGAGATTGCGGCTCTTATGGTCTACAAGCGTTTAGCACTGAATGCTATTGATCTTTGGGAGAATCCGAAGCTTATTGACTTTCGTGCTCGCGAATTGGTTGACGCAATCATCCGCGAGATCGAGCGCGCGGCAATTCGGGGCGACGGCCGCACGGCCCCAGCCGAAGGTGCTGCTGACCGGCGAATGTCTCGTGACGGGCGCGGCTTTACTTCTATCAAAGCCGACGCTGCCGCCACTACTGGGTTCGGTGCACTTGCTGCTTCGACTTATACTCAAGTCACTGGCGACAACGCTTACGATACTATTATCAAGGCTCGTTCTCTCATCCGAACGGAAGGTCGTCAGTTTATCGTGGCAAAGAATAGCTGGGTCACTACGGCGCTTACTGCTCGCCTAGGTAACGACTATCTTGTCCAGCCAGGTACAACGTTGGAAGACCTCTTCCGCGTTATGCGTGTGTATACCCCGCAGTGGATGGATGACGATACCAACGATGCGTATCTTGTGGTCGACAAGGCATATAAGATGGTTGGTGACAATACGGTGAACGCTCATACTGATTTTGATACAAGCACCAACGAGAATATCTTGCTTGACGAAACCCCACGTGGCGGGGCTCTAGGTGAGTACAAATCAGCCGTAGCAATTGCTCCAGTTGCTGCCGCTCGTGCAAGCTCGAAATAGCAGGAGTTTATAATGACGCAGGACGAATTTAGACTATTCACTAACACAACAATTACCTTCTCCGAGGAGAATTGGCAGGTTTTGCTTGAGGTGGCAGAAATGAGACTTGCGTCATTTCTATGTTTAGAGAAGCTACCTGACCCGATGCCTGAAGATTTCAAGATGTTGCTCGCCAACTTCATGGGCGCTGTTTTGGAGACACGAGGCAAAGGCGAGGGTAAGATTTCTAGCAAAAGTGTGCGGAACTTTACGATTAGTTTCCAAAGCCAAAAAGCTACAACTGCCCTTGGACGGGTAGCTGAAAATTTTGGCGACCTAATCGAGAAATACTCGAACTGCGGTAGCTCGCTGGTCGTAGAGCGGAATGCGAGGTGCTATGAATGTCTTTGAGGCTTTTCCGGAGGCGATGGTACCATGGCAATGGCTAACCATCAAGCGCGGGACAGAGGTAGGAGATGTGGCTAAGCCCCTACGTGCCGTGAATGCAATCGAAACCGAAGCCGACAAGGCGGTGCTCTATAACACGCCTAAGGCGGATGGTATTACTGCGGGTCTGTTACTGTATGTAAAGCCTGAAGATTTGCCGGCTGTGACCCCGGCAGAATTGATGGCGGATTATGCATTGCAAAGTGACATCTTTGACAACTACGACATTATCAACGTCGGCGTGGCAAAGAATCAGGATACCGGCGAGATTGAGCATTACGAACTAGCGCTAGCGCGGTCGGGGATGGAGGTCGTAGATGAGTAAGGTGAGCATCAAGATAAACCAGTCGGCTTTTAAGAAGATGCAGAAAAATTTTAAGACTGATACCTTCAAGCTTGCTGGCGATATCGCTGAACTAGCTCACGATAGTGCCCCGGTCTTGACTGGTGACCTTGCGGGCTCGATCCGAGTACAGGATAAGAGCGATAACGTAATCCTGGTTATCGCAGGTGGAAGGCACAAGAATTACAGCGTGCCATACGCGCTCAAGCAGGAGTACGAGAACAAAAGAAAGAGCCGCTATATGAGAAATTCCCTAAGGAATACGCTCAAAGGTAATTGGGTTCAGGAGTACTACGGAGACGTCGTATGATTACGCTGGCACTATTCAACCGGATAGCCGAAGAACAGGTGGCGGGTCTCAAGAAGAATGAAGACTTCTATTGGGAAGAATATCCGCCCCAACACAAAGGAAAGCCGGCTTCGGGGGTGTGGATTGTCACGCGCGGCGGCGACGCTAGTAACGGACAACGCGGGAAAAACCTGCAAAACACAGTGGATTTCTATGTTTGCTACAACAACAAAGCAAAGACAGAATTAGTCCAGCAAATACTACTTGAATGGCTGCTTCATAATGCTTCTATTTGCCGCCTAGAGGGTTCTGCGGGAGAAATCGAGTATGACTTTGAGAATATCCGCATACAGCCTACTACGACGCCGGAGAATGCCGGAGCAACGCCCGACGGAAACATTATCAAGATCGCTTCCGCACAGATTATTTACAACTTAACAGATTTTAAAGGAGAATAGAATGGCAACAGGGATTAAAGACATCTCTCAGATGCAACGCTTAGTCTTTCGCTCGCGCGAGAATGCCGACGCAGATTGGGTTACGTTCACTATCACCAGCGCCAATCTTGGGCAAGACACGGTAGCTTCGTTCAATATCTCGGAGCGGATCCGTGACCGAGAAACCCAAGCTGGTACTACTCACAAACCGATTGCGGGTAGCTATGATGACTTCCAAGCTACCGTCACCTTCCAGGCTGACGTATGGGCGGAAATCTTCAAAGCTCTCGGGCGCTGGAATCCAGCCACGTTTACTGGAGCGACCGACGCCGACGGCAACGCGATTGGTGCAGCTGCGGTCAGCCCATGTGGTAATCAGAAGATGGTTTCTGTTATCTTGCAGGGTCTGTGTGATGACGGTTCGAGCGCAGATGTGGAATTTGCGCGCTGCTTCCCATCAATTGATGGCGAGCTTGAGATTTCCGGGTCGTCAGCAACTGAGGTTAGCCTCACACTGAACCCGCAGATTTACAATCCAGTGACGATGGCGAATGATGGCTACGAACAGTACGACTACCGTGCTGGCGCGCACAGCCTGACGACCAACGAACGGCTCGATGTGACTACCGGCAAGTACAATCCAGTCACGCCGACTACGCCAACGGAGTAGTCGAATGAAGACACCCCAAACCTTAGCTGAGATTAAGGAGTCCCCAAAGTTCAAGAAGCGGGACTTTGGGGTGTCTGACTTTCTGACTACCGACGAGCTGGAAAATCTACATACGGCAGTGACTGCCACGCCAAAAAAGAGGCGGCTGTTTGACCAGGTTGACTCCCTAACTGCAGAGATTATCGCCCGCTTCGGGTATGACGTATATCTACGCTGGAATGCCGGCGAGATCGAGCATGAGTGGCTAACCCGCATGCTGAATGCTGAGCGTGCTCGCGATAAGCAGAACCTGCTCTCGCTCGAAGGTATCATATACGCAATGGTTTCCGCTTCAATGGCGAAAAAGCCACAAAAAGCCGTACGTAAGGCGCAAGATCTTATGAAGCAGGACATTAAAATTGCGAATGGGGAAGGGTAAGTCCACTTATTTATCCTTATTGTAGTAATAGCCGATAACGAAGCTCAGGGGCGAACTTATAAGGGTCCCTACCGTTGTTATTAAATCTGTCGCAGAAGTCCTACTACCCCATACTTGATCCACTACTACAACAAATGCAATTATAGCCAAAAAACCGAGCAACAGTATAAAAGCGAAGATGGAGCGCCATTCATTCTTCGTTCTTCTCGCCTTTACTGGCTTCGCTCCAATCCTTTTTGCTAATTGGTCAATCGATTCCTCGTCGAGCGAAATGTTCTGCTTGTCATGCCCACCGCCATTATTGGCTATGGGCATTTTATTCCTCCATAAGTTGCTCGAGTAAGTCGAATAAGTTGTTTGTGCTTTTTACTAGAGAGTTAATTGATTCGACTACGGCATTGAAATTTTGCGTCATTAATTCCTTGTCTTTATCGTCCTGTAGCTCAGAGATAGAGTCTTGCATTCTCTTTGCGCTACTAAACAAGTCGCGGATGATATTTATGTTTTTTGTGATAGCGTTACGTATTTCGTTAGCACTTTTGTATTCCATGGCCATCCTTTCCTTATATAGTATTATACTATACGTCTAGACTGCAGCGCAAATATTGATATGACAACAATAAAGCGAGCGCTTGCTATTTCTTCGGCCTCTCAAAGACTAGCGTAGCTTGGATTCGATCGCCCGCCATAAATCCTTTGCTGCCGGAACTCGTTGTCGAGATGGTGTGCAGCCGCCAGCCATCGTTCGCTTGGCTGTTGAGTGTTTGTTCTAGCAACGACATCGTCAATGCACTCGATCCTGTGCCGATGAGTTTTTCCTTCAAAACTACTTGCAGCGCTTTGTATTCCATATTGTTGAACCCTATATTTAATAGTTGTTATTCTTATGTTCTTGACTAATGTAACTCCGGGGACATTGGTGTGCCGTCTTTGTTGTAACTATTGTAATCTACGTCGCTCTGCTCCTTCCAGATATCTTTGCCTCCAGCCTGGATATAATATACGGTGATCGCGCCATCGCTGCTCTTTGAGGCATAGCATTGGAACACTACTTGATTATCTGTCTTTTTATCTTTACCGTTCCAAGTCGCGAGATAAATCATGTCGCCTTTGTCAGTATAGGCGTAGTCATATATATCGAAGTTGTAGTTAGTGATACTGATGGGGTTGAAGTCTTTATTTATGCCATATTTAGCATCTATACACTCGTTCTCAATGGCTTTTTTTACGTCTTCAGCAACCGTCTTTTCCGCTTCTTGACTATCTGCTGTTTTTGCTGTTTCATCTTGTTTACCGCCTAGGCAAGACACTAGGATTAGCAATACGATAGCGCCAAACACAACCCATAGCCATTTTTTACTAGATTTCGTTTTTTCATTTTTCTCCATTGAACTCTCCTTGCCCACAAAAAGGGGCTAATGTTTATAATATGCTTGCTTACCACATATTTAGAGTTTTTAGCTCTGTTGAACATCAGCCCCTCTATAAGCTAAAAATCGTCTCTGAATATATGGTAAGCATTTTTATTATACCATCATTGAGGCAAATAAAAAAGGCTGAATTTGCCACCTGCTCTGATTTCTCAATATTCTCGGGGTATTATGGCAGAAGTCGGTGAAGCAGTAATTAAACTTACATTAAAAACTAAAGATCTTAACAAAGAGACTACTAAAGCTACTAAATCATTAGCGAGTAAGCTGGATGGTGGGCTTAGTAAATGGACGGTGGCAGTAGGTAATCTTGCAGCCTCCGGAATTTCTAAGGCAGTAAACGTTATCTCAAATTCCTTAGAGGGGGCTATTACGCGCGTCGATACCTTGCAGAACGCCAACAAAATGTTTGAAGCCATGGGTTACTCGGCTGACAGCACGGCCGAAAGCATGGATTTCCTTAAGGGCTATCTAGATGGTCTCCCGACTTCGCTCGACTTTGCTATTGGTGGGGTGCAGCAACTTTCAGCCTCCTTTGGTGGAATTGAAATCGGTACCCAAGCATTTAAGGCAATGAACGACGCTGGTCTAGCTTTCGGCGCAACATCCGATCAAATCTCCAACGCCATCACACAACTTTCTCAGACGGATTTGACTGGGCCATTAGATGCCGAAACATGGAATTCTCTTCGAGACGCCGGGTTCTCGCCGGTATTTTCTGCTATGGCACGAGAAGCGGGTATGACGGTTGGCGAGCTGAAAGAGGATTTTGGGGCTAGGGGGACTAAGACCGTTCAAGACTTCTTAAATATGCTCATAAAACTTGACAACGAGGGTTCGGGATCTATGCAGTCTCTGAATGAGATGGCTAAACATAATACTAATGGCATTGGTACGGCTATGGAAAATGTAGGTAGTCGTGCCAGCAAGGCGATCGGGCAAGTTATTGAGTCGATTGGTAGTGAAAACATTGCGAATGCGATTAATGCGTTTTCGTCGAAGTTCACAGAAGTCGCTGGTAAAGTAGTGCCAGCTATTACATGGATAAAAGACAATATCGACTGGCTCGGCCCCGTGATAGCGGGCATTGCAACTGCATTCCTAGTCTTTCGAGGGGTATCGACTGCAGTAGCGATCTTTAATGCCGTGCTAATGGCTAACCCAATTGTTCTTATTGTCTCAGCCGTAGTTGGCCTTGTTACGGCAATAGTCCTATTATGGAACAATTGTGAGGGGTTTCGTAACTTTGTCACTGGGCTATTTTCAGAAATTGGGAAATTCTTCAGCTGGATAGGGAGCAAAATCGGGGAGGTCTCGCAAAATGTTTTCGCCTTCTTTGTGGGGATTGGGCAAAAAGTTCAGGAAGTAGTGGGGGCAATCGCTGGATTTTTTGGACAAGTAATAGGAATCGTTGGACAAGTCATAAATGTTATTTCTGCCCCGTTTAGATTTATTTGGAACGTCATATCGAGTCTATTTATTGCTATTGTGGCGATTTTGGCTACAGCGGGAGAATGGATCTACAATACTGTGCTCGCGCCTATTATAAATTTCGTGGTCAATACGTCGGTCGCTATTGGGAATGCGGTTTTTGGTGTTTTCGAAAATATCAAGAATTTTCTTGTGGGTGTTGTAACTTGGCTTTATGACAATATTATTAGCCCGATTGCTAACTTCTTCAAAGGGGCTTTTGATACGATCGGTCAGGCAGTTGCAGTAGTGGGCGACAGAATTAGTCAAGTCTTTGAAGGGGTTAAAAACTTTATTAGCGGAATTGTGAACAATATCAAAAGTTTTTTCGCTGGACTGTGGGCTGGCATAGAGGCTGGAGTCAACGCCATTAAATCGGTCTTCCAAAGAGTTTTTGACACCATCGCCGGCATCATTAAAGCGCCAATCAACGGCATTATTAATGCGATTAATGGAGTTATCGGCAAGATTAACCAGCTCAAAGTTCCTGACTGGGTACCCGGGATTGGCGGGGCCAGCCCAAACTTAGGAACAATTCCGACTCTTGCCGCTGGCGGTTTCGCATCAAGCGCCACTACTGCAATAATTGGTGAAGCTGGGGACGAAGCAGTCCTCCCTCTTCGACAGAACACGCATAACTGGTCGGGGTTACTTGCTGATACTTTACTGGACGAAATTGAACTACGGGAAGGGAGCGGAGGCCTAGGTGAGAGACCTATCGTGGTCAACAACTACATCAACAACGAAATGGACGCCGACGATATTGGACGACGCATCATGACTAGTGTGAGGAGGGCGGCATAATGGCGGTAAAAGGCGTGACTAGCAAGTGCTGGATCGTGGCTTTATTTGTGCGAGACGATGGCGAGAGGTTAGTGCTGGGAGATGGTGCCTATGAGTTTAACCAATCTCAACAACATTTCGCAGCCAATGACCTCACGAATGATGTCGTAGAGATCCAGGGCAACGACGGGGTGCTGCTTGCGGGGCAAGTGCGGCGCTCGGCAACGCAGAATTTTGACGGATATGTAGGGGATTTCACACAAAGTGCCGCAAAGACTGAAGATTATCGGCAGGAATTCATCGGATTCTTCGCCAAAAACCATTTCTATACGGTAATTTATGTGTTGCCCGATGGTTCTGCCATCAAACGGCAGCGTGGATTCCTCGTTGACGCGCCGGAAGTCCAAGAAATTCGCCAATCAAGCCCGGAATATCATGTGGCGCTGGCTTTTGAGGACGTGAACTACTACGATTATCAAGAAGACACTAGCGGCAACGAGATTTACTCCGGCTCGGTAGAAGTTGGCAAGGCAACTGGCGGGGGCGGAGGCGGTTTGGTATGGGATAGCCTTGGCGTGGTATGGGACAACTTCGGTGCAGTGTGGGAAGGCGGTCAAAGTGGCGGTCCGGTGACGGTCACGATTGATGCGGCAGGCGATTCTTACCCAATTTGGACAGTTAAGGGGACGTCAGTAAATCCTAGCCTCGAGAATGTGACTACTAACACTCGGATTGAATACAATGGCACTATTGCCGAGGGACAGACGCTAGTAGTGGATATGTATAAACGACAAGCTAAGTTAAATGGGCTTGATGTGACGGGCAATTTAACTGGTGATTACGTTCTGCTTAGGCCCGGCGATAATCGCATGATTTTTCTCGAGGACGGCGGCACCACAGAGACGTCTAAACTTGAATGGAATACGGTGGTTGGCTAATGGACGCGGCAGAATATCGGGTAGAACTGCGGCTCGACGGTAGATTTATCGGAGATGTGAGAGAGCTAGCTCAAAACCTCAAGTGGACTAAGAGACGCACAGAAGTGGGTGTGGACGAAATCGACTTTACAATCAATGATGTGCTTTTTGCGCGCTGGTGCGAAGAGCGAAATACGACGATTCAGGAGATGCTGCGCCCGATTGCTCTAGATTGCCGCCTCGTCAGAAATGGCGAGCCAGTAATTGGCGGATTTTTGGCTACCATGCCGGGATATTCGCCCAATGGAACGAGTGCGAACCTTGCTATGAAGTTTGATGGCTACCTGAACCTGCTCGGCGGTGTCTACATCCACCCCGAACCGACAGTCACCATGCGCATGGCGCAGATGGTGGATAAATATATCAAGATGGCGGACGCGAGGGCTACAGCGGCCGGTAAAGGCTTCGGCTTTACGGAAGGCCTGCTCGATACTATGGATGTGGTGACGCAGACCTTTGATGGTTATAAGACGGTCAAAGAGTTCATTGAGGACCGTTGCGATAACGTGACCGGCGCAGGTAAGTTTGATGTGTATTTCCATCCTGACCGTACTTACGACATTATTAAAGATCGAAACTTTGGACGCATGCTGACTTATGCCATCCAGTACCCAGCTCAGCTTAACGGTATTTCTGCAACGTCGATTTCCGCAAACGAAGTGGATGGATTTGCCAGCCACGTAATTGGGTTGGGGAGTGGAGAGACCTCCGGGGATGAAGAGTCAAGCACGGCTATTACATCTGAGATTACCAATCCGAAAGCCGTCCGGACATACGGCTACGCAGAAACCTTGCTGCAGGATTCTAGTGTAACTAGGCAGGAGACGCTCGACACGAACGCTGCAACGCAGCTGGCGCTAAGCAGCAACATCCTGTGGGAGCCGCAACTCAATCTGACTGGTAGACAAGTAGCACCAGCCCCAACGGGAGACAGCTCAATTTGGATTGGCGACACGGTGGCGATCAATAACCAAGAGGACTTGACCGGCCAAACTAGTGGGCTATTCCGAGTACAAGAAGTCGCAGTTGATGTCTCTGCTACGGGTGCCGAGACTATCACTCCAGCACTAGAGAGGATAAGCGAATGAATGACGAAAGGTCGCTCGTCAAGCAGCTAAAATGGATGAAACAGGAGCTCAATAATCTCAAAATCGCTCATGAGAGAGTGCTCGGCTCGATTTCTTTTTACAAAGACACGACGGTCTGTCCGTATTCCGGGCGAGTTACGGTTGTAGCAAAGCCACTTGATCGTTATGACGAAAACTTTTTCGCAATTATTGGAACGAGCGACGAGAATGCTTCGAGCCTAGAGAATTTGGACTCATCGGGAGCCCTCTTTGGCACTTTGACGGTAGGGGCGGACGGCGGAACTACACACTGGCGTGGAAGCGTCAATCTTGCGAGCGGAGCGGATTCGGTCGGTATCACAGTTTATGCTACTTCGCCGATTCGCGTGGACGTTAAGAAAGGTTGGGAGACATGACCCTCGCTAACGAAATCCGTACTCTGAAAAAAGAAGTCGAGGCCTTGAAAGAAGCGAAACTGAAGTCGATTTCTATGATGCCGATTGTGAACAAGAGTGTGACTGTCACCTTGAACCGGGGGTCACAGCACAACTGGTTTATTCTCGATATTGAGACTACTGATGGCAAGACGCCCCTGTTCATGATTTGTTATAAAGTCGTGAGCGGACCGCAACCACGCTTAATCGACTCCAGCCGTCGCTATTTGGGATCGAACGGCAGGATAGCGATTAAGCACTACGTCGGGTTTCCGACGAATTCTGCCAGCGATCAAATTACGCTTGAAGTCACGGTGCGCTGCACAAACGATTTTAACTTACTGGCACGAGTGAAATAAGGAGGCCGCATGAAAACTTTGCAACAAGAGATTATTGATTTAGCGGAAGAAATCCGAGCGCTGAAGAGCTCGGCTAGTCTGTCGCCCTATACTCTCGCCTACTCGTTGACGGTAGATAACCCCATACGCTCTGATGAAACTCTTCATAACACGTTTAGGGTCACTTATGCCCCGGGCACGAACGAGATTATAAGCGATTTCTTGGTATCGGGAGCTACTTGGGCTGAGCCGCCAGTCGGCGAAACGCAAATCGTCCGGACAGTGCCGAGTGTTACTGGTTTGACTTTTACGGTCTACTCTACGCGCCCTATCTTAAAAATCGAACGCATCGGCTGATTTATTTGCCGCCTGCTCTGATTTCTCAATATCGTGGAACTAGCTATTAAATAAAAAGGAGATCACCTTCATGTCTTTAAAGTTCGACAAAATCAAGCCAGTTGAGTTTGGAGACTTCGCAGCAATGCCACAGCTCACTACGGAAATCAAGCTGAGGGCACAAAATCTAAAATTTGGGACTGACGACCAGCTCGAACAAGCTAAAGATGTGCTAGCTAGCGCCTTTGGAGACGACAAATCTAGAGTGCGTCAGTTTATGGATGAAAACTTCATGGGAGCATATGCGCTCCAAGAGCTCCAGTCCTACCTACTCGGTGGAGAGAATATGCTGGAGAACTATCGCCGGCAAATTGAGCGAGCGGTGGAAAAGAAGATGGATAAGGCAATGGAGGGGGTCGACTTATGAAATCTGTTCGACTAGTTTACCAGGACTGCGCTACTTGCAAGTGGGGGCTCTCGATGGCCGATATTCAAAAGGCGGCCGACAAGTTGGGTCTAGGGACGGTGGAAAAAATGCCGTTCTACGCCGAAGGCGCGGCAAAGATAATTAAGGACGCCGATAACCAGGGCGTGACTGTGCCATTCTTCGAATGTGATGGTAAATATGCCGATTCGCTTGGTCAGCTCGCGGAGAAGCTCGGGCTGTCAAGTAAAAAACAGAAGGATAAGGTAAATGAGGCTAGCGCAAAGGCTAAGTAACGCTTATGATGCCTTGCTAGGTAGGAGCACAGGCGTCAAACAAGAAGTCGGCAATTCTTCGCTTTGCGTGAACCCGCTTCTGTCGCCGTATGAGAACCTATTCGCGCAGGTGCGACCCTTAATCGACGAGATGGAGGTGGTCGTACCGTATGGGGTGGGTGCTAACGGGGCTAGAAAACCTCTGCAACAGACGCCTCAACTTGCCGTGCTGGTCTCCCGCCCGAACGAAAGCATGGGCTGGTCAGAATTTGCTGACCTGATGTTCTCCACATGGCTCACGGAGCCGCAGCTCTATATCCATGTTTGGAAACGGGGCAAAAAGACGGTTAGTGGCTACACGGTATTGCCGAGCGATGCAACGCATTTTGACCGGCTAAACAGAGTTTTCCTCACCGCAGACAGCGATGGCACGCCAATCCAGTTGCCCGAAGACGAGGTGATGACCTTACGGTTTTCTCGCAGTCCGCGCGACCCACAGCAAGGCGTCTCACCGGCATCAAGCGTAATTGTGTGGACGCAACTAGACGACTTGGTGGCGCAGTATCAGCGGGCATACTTTGAGAACGGAGCAGTCCCGGCTACTATTACTTTTATCCGCTCATCTACACGCGAGGGCTTTGATAAGAAGCGCGCTGAGCTAGAACGTGGGCTGAGGGGGGCAAAGAACCGGAACAAGACGGTATATGCGTGGCGACAGCAGCTAGATGACGGCTCGACTGGCGACGAAATTGAGGTAAAAACAATTCAGGGGAATAACTCAACCCAAGCAATTCGTGACCTAGTAGAGATTATTGACCAACGCTTACGTCAATCGATCGGAGTATCTCCGTTTATTTTGGGGGACGACAGCTCGGCTAAATATGACAATGCGGAGCTATCTGAGATGCAATTTACCAAACGGCGCGTTTACCCCGCACTGGTCAAGTTTTGGTCGCAGTTCCAGCATGAACTGGCTCGAGTGTTGGGCGGCAACTTACCCTATGGGATTAACTTCGACCTTGACATACCGGAACTGACCGATCGCCAACGCGTCAAAGCTGAGACGCACAAAATCCAAACTGAGACTTTGATTAGTCTGCTTCAAGTCGGCGCTTCACCGGCAGCAGCGGTTGAAGCTCTTGAGCTTAATGATAGTTGGAATGCTGCGGCAAACGAAATCAGTAAAGAGCTGCAACTCGCAGCTAGTGCGCAAGTGCCGATCGGCGGAGGAGCAGAGGAGGCAGTAGAAGACCCTGCTACAGAATCTCCGGTGCCGGGCGTAAATCAAGATGCTTTGCCAGCTAAAGTCTCTAAGACCGACGCCTTGGAGAATCCTATGCGCTACGAGCCGATGTTTGAGGAAGGCGAGGAGCTAGAGAAGGACGCCTATGACGCTCTGATGGGGCTGGCTGAGCAAATCGTAAATGAGGAGGAGGAAAATGATGTAGCGCCAGTCATAGCCGCCATTCTTACCGCTATCCTCATGCGAGCTAAAGATGGTGCTGTAGTAGCGACCGAGTCGCTCTTGAAATTCGAGAAAG